>JAAYYL010000176.1 GCA_012515395.1 Bacteroidales bacterium | reverse complement strand
GGTAACCCGCCCATTAATTCTTTTACGCGTTTTTTCACACGTTCAATAACGGTCTGATCATCAACATGAGACAACACTTCATCAATCAGAGCTACAATGGTTTCCATGTCATGTTCTTTTAACCCGCGTGTAGTCACTGCGGGTGACCCCACACGTATACCGGAAGTTTTGAACGGTGAACGGGAATCGTACGGAACCATGTTTTTGTTTACGGTAATGTCTGCCTTAACCAAAGTATTTTCGGCTTCTTTCCCCGTCAGATCGGGGAATTTTGAACGCAGATCGATTAACAACAGGTGGTTATCCGTTCCACCGGATACAATGGTATAATTCTTTTTGACAAATGCAGCTCCCAAAGCCTGTGCGTTTTTTTGAACCTGGATCTGATAATCCTTGAATTCAGGTTGCAGTGCTTCAAAAAATGCCACGGCCTTCCCGGCTATCACGTGTTCCAGCGGGCCTCCCTGAACACCGGGAAAAACACTGGAATTTATCATGGCCGACATTTTCTTGACCTCGCCTTTGGGAGTGGTTACTCCCCATGGATTATCAAAATCTTTGCCTATCAGGACGATCCCTCCCCGCGGTCCCCTGAGGGTTTTGTGAGTAGTTGAAGTGACAATGTGCGCGTAGGGTAAAGGATTGTCCAGCAGTCCGGCTGCTATGAGACCGGCCGGATGAGCCATGTCTACCATAAAGATAGCGCCTACCTTGTCGGCAATTTCACGCATGCGTTTGTAATCCCATTCCCGGGAATAAGCAGATCCGCCGCCGATGATCATTTTTGGCTGATGTTCCAGGGCAAGCCGTTCCATATCATCATAATCAATCAAACCGGTCTGAGGGTCCAGTTTGTATGCAACAGGATTATAAAGGATCCCTGAAAAATTCACGGGCGAGCCATGCGTCAGGTGACCGCCGTGGGCAAGATCCAGCCCCATGAAAGTGTCTCCGGGCTTGAGACAGGCCAGGAACACGGCCATGTTTGCCTGGGCGCCGGAATGAGGTTGCACGTTGGCATACTCGGCACCGAACAATTCACAGATCCTGTCTATGCACAGTTGTTCGGATTTGTCCACCACTTCGCATCCTCCGTAATACCTGGCTCCCGGATACCCTTCCGCATATTTGTTTGTCAGCACGGACCCCATGGCTCTCAAAACCTGAGGGCTTACAAAGTTCTCGGAAGCAATCAATTCAATCCCGTTAGACTGACGGTTTTCCTCCTTTCTGATCAGATCAAAAAGAGCTATATCCTGTTTCATATCAAAAATCTTTTAATCTGTAAAGATACAAAAAAACCCGGTCAAACCGGGTTTTTTTCTCAACTCAAAATTCAAATTATTCTTCTCCTGCCACTTCTACTTTTACAGTAGCCGTGATGTCGCGGTAGATCTTAACAAGGGCTTCATGAACCCCCACTTCTTTAAGGGCATCTCCGCCGGGAAATGAAATGTTGCGCCTGTCAACCTCCAGTCCCTGTGCGGCCAAAGCCTCAGCAACCTGAATATTGTTCACAGATCCAAAAACTTTTCCGTTACTGCTCACTTTGGTGGTAATCTTAACCTGGATGTCTGCCAGTTTTGCGGCCAAAGCCTGGGCGTCTTCACGGATAGCGGCTTCTTTATGGGCACGCTGACGCATGTTTTCTTCGTGCATTTTTTTGGCAGAGGATGTGGCCATTACAGCCATTCCCTGGGGTATAAGGTAGTTGGTGGCATATCCGTTCCGGACATTGACTATATCATCTTTATGTCCCAGATTGATCACATCTTGCTTTAAAATAATTTCCATGACCTCTTTCCTCCTTATTTTAGTAAATCGGTAACGTAGGGCAGTAAAGCCAGATGACGGGCACGTTTTACGGCCTGGGCCACTTTACGCTGGTATTTCAGGGATGTACCGGTAAGTCTGCGGGGCAGGATCTTGCCTTGTTCATTCAAAAACCGTTTCAGGAATTCGGGATCTTTGTAGTCAATATACTTGATTCCTGCTTTTTTGAAACGGCAGTATTTTTTCTTTTTAACCTCTACTGTAGGAGGGTTCAAGAAACGTATTTCATTATTATTTGCCATATTCTAGTCCTCCTCTTCAATATCAATGTCTTCATCCACGGCCGGCTTTTTTGGTTTTGGAGCAGGTTTTTCTTCCTTTACGGGAACTGCTTCCTTAGCGGGGCCGTGCTTTTTTTCAGCATACGCGATGGCATGTTTGTCCATTGCGAAAGTCAGGTACCGGATCACGCGCTCATCCCTGCGGTACTGGAGTTCCAGTTTTGCAATAAAATCAGGGTCCGCTTTGAATCCTAACAAGTGATAAAACCCGGTGGTTTTTTTCTGGATGGGGTACGCCAGCTTTTTCAGCCCCCAATCCTCTTCGTAAACGACCTCGCCCTGGTTGGCTACTATCAGATCACGAAATTTGGCAACCGCTTCCTTCATCTGAACTTCAGACAAAACGGGAGTTAAAATGAAAACGGTTTCGTACTGTTTTAACATAGTGATTGTTTATTATTTAAATTGTAAAAGGGCTGCAAAGATATGAAATTCCTGCAGCCCGGCAAATTTTTTTTTGAATTGAACGTTCTTTTACTTTTCGGGAGCATTTTTAAGTGTGGCCACTAACAAATCCCAGAATTTCTGTACAGTAGGGATCAGGCAGCGTTCATCGGGAGAATGAGGAGACCGCAAAGTAGGACCGAAAGAAATCATATCCCAATGAGGATAAGTCCCTCCCAGTATGCCGCACTCCAGACCCGCATGGATGGCTTTCACTTTTGCTTCCTGTTTGAACATATCTTTGTAGGTGTCCAGCATCACCTGCAATATGGGAGAATCCATATTAGGTTTCCAGCCCGGATACGAACCGGAAAAAGTAGCGCGGGCTCCTATGTTGGTAAAGCAACAAGCCAAGGCCGTTCCCATATCTTCCTTGGCCGTATCTACAAGACTGCGAATCAAACAATGTACGGCTACCTGTCCTTCTTTAGCCTTAACAATAGCCATATTTGAAGATGTTTCCACCAACCCGGGCATAGAAGCACTCATAGCCCACACTCCGTTGGGTGCGGCATAGACGGCACGAATAATTTTGAGGGCAACATCTCCGGGGATCATATCATTGGGTTTGTCACAAAGTTTCAACGTAACCTCCAGACCGGGATCTACCAGTTTCAACTCTGTTGCAATGATGCCGGCCATTTCATCTGTCAGCGCTTTGATACGATCTTTATTTGCCGGATCATAACAGATTACAGCATCAGCTTCCCGGGGAATGGCGTTACGCAGGTTCCCTCCTTCTACGGCAGCAATGCCGATATCCGATTTTTCCATCAGATGGTAAAGGATACGGACCATTATCCTGTTGGCATTTCCGCGTCCCAGTATGATGTCCATTCCTGAATGGCCTCCTTTTAATCCGGTAACGTTAATATGTGCCGCTTCCCAGCCTGCGGGTATAGATACAGGGGTATATTCCATTTCAAATGAACCGTCTTCTCCTCCTGCACAACCCACATAAAGTTCTCCTTCATCTTCCGAATCCAGATTCAGCAAAATATCGCCTTTAAGCACTCCCGCCTTAAGGCCCCTTGCTCCTGTCATTCCTGTTTCCTCGTCTGTAGTTATCAGCACCTCCACCGGACCATGCTGCAAATCATCCGCTTCCAGAACGGCCATGGCGGCAGCCACGCCCATTCCGTTGTCAGCCCCAAGGGTTGTCCCTGTGGCGTATACCCACTCCCCTTCAATCCGGGGTATGATGGGATCTTTTTCAAAATCATGCCTGGTGGCGTTGTTTTTTTGCGGGACCATATCCATATGTGCCTGCAGAATGATGCCCTTGCGATTTTCCATTCCCGGAGTAGCCGGTTTACGAATAATGACATTCCCAATTTCGTCTACGATGGTTTCCAGCCCCAGCTTTTTCCCGTACTCGGCAAGAAAAGCGCGAATCTTTTCCTCTTTTTTGGAGGGACGGGGTATCCGGGTGAGTGAATAAAAATGTTTCCAGACTCTTTGCGGTTTGAGATCAATAATGTCCATAAAATATTTTTTAATTAATAATAAAATTCAATACGGGACCTTTTTGGTATATAGGAATCCTTGCCTGCAGCAATTCTTTTTGACCATCTGCCAGGCGTACCAGCGTGATTACCGGCTGACG
Organism: Bacteroidales bacterium; assembly: GCA_012515395.1. Classification (GTDB taxonomy): domain Bacteria; phylum Bacteroidota; class Bacteroidia; order Bacteroidales; family UBA932; genus DMER64. Next base: position 69,590 of record JAAYYL010000176.1, on the reverse strand, counting down.
GTAAAAAAGCCTTGTTCCCGAGCGCATTTTGCTTTCATCGGTAATTATCCGGGGAAATGGCTCTTCTCCGGTCACATCCATTTCCAGGATAACGGGCCGTCCGCCAACATTATCGGCAGGCAACAATCCTTCGGTTTCGGAAAAACGGAACGCTACGTAACGGGTTCGCTCCTGATCGGGAAGCACATCGGTTGAAAGATGGGTTTTACCGGTAGTTGTTTCTCCCAGAAAGAGTCTCAGGTATTCTTCTTCCATACGCCTCATCTCCTCCACGGCAGCACCCATAGCCTCTCCGCTGTATATGGCATCCGTATCACCGGTAATAATGGCATAACGCATGTCCCTCAAACGGAATATTTTCCGGGCAGCTTCCTCGGCTCTCTGTTCGGGTGTTTTTTCCACCAATTGGGTTTGTTGAACGGGAATGGCAGAAACTTCCCTGCCTTCAACCTGTGAACGGTACAAAGTGGTGCGTTCTTCTTTCAGGTTCTCAATGATCCCGGCATCCGAGACATCCTCCGGTCCGTCCGGTGCTGGAAATCTCCATTTGGTTTCTTTGGCCCGGTATGCATCGGCAAGCAGTACAAGCCCCTGAGAGGTCAGTTGCAGAAACCAGGGTTCTGCATTTTCCTTGGTCAGTTGTGCCATATAAAGTTGATGCGGATCGGTTTCCAGCATAGGAGTCATTTCAATGCGCGAAAGTTCGTAAGTGGTCGCCCGGTTCTGTCCCGCATCTATCCCCAGGAATTTCCTGGCATAACGGGCATAGGGACCGGGAACAAACTGCGTATAGTGTGCTTCGGCCACTATTCTTATACATGTCCTGGGAAGGCTGTATACAACAGCCCCCTGGGGGATCTGTTGTCCTTCCGACACAGGCTGTCCCTGGATGGGTATCCAGAGACTTAAGGCCAGCAATAAGATCATCAGTTTTTTCATATCTTAAGTTTTTATGTCTAATGCAAATATCAAGCCTTCCGTGAAGGGATCCTTTTCCATCTTTTGTGACTCCACAGCCATGTGTGCGGGTTTCTTTCAATATCTTTTTCCAGCATTTGGGCAAATTTCAAACTAACTTCTCCAGGATTTGTTCCTGCCGCATTTTCCGTTATAAGCGAAAAATGCAATGAATACCTGCCTTTACCTGTTTCTCTCAGAACACCGTAAACCACAGCCATTCCGAACTTGCGTGCCAAAGCTTCAGGCCCTTCTATCATAAGTGTTGGCTGATTCAAAAACATGCCGGGAACACTTCTTCCTACAGGACCCGGACACTGATCACTGATCATGGCATAAATTCCCGGTCTGTCCCGGTGCTTAGCCATATACCTTGCCACACTTCTGCTTTCCAGGATCTTCCAGCCTGTTTTATAACGGTTCCGCAGGGTATACATCAATTTGTCAAACAACGGAGAATTCACACGCTGGTAAACCATATGAAGTTGTTGCACATCATAGCCGCATACGGTTTCCTGCCCGGGGCAACTGCAAGCCCTTAAAAACTCCCAGTTCCCCATGTGAGGGAGCATGACCACAACACTCTTTCCTTTTTCCCACAAGCGTTCCATCACCTGGCAATCTTCTATGGAAAACCGCTTCAATACGCTTTTTCCAGATGCCGTGAACAGCCAGACAGTCTCGGCAAACAACCTTCCCAGATAACGGTAAAAATCTCCCGCCATCCGCTGAATTTCGCCGTAAGATTTCCCGGGAAAAGACCGGGCCATATTGACCGTCACCACCGTTCTGCGGTAACCTGCTATCTTCAAAGGCAATACTACAAAAATGAACGAAAGGCCGTATAAAAAAGGCAAAGGCAACAGACTGAACAGGCAAATAATCGTGTATACGACTAAAAAACAAATCCTCGAAAATATGGCCTTCATAAGCAGACAAAGTTACCAAAATTATCGTATTTTTGCCGGATATAAACTCAAAATAACCAAACCACTATGTTCAAAGGACAACCCAAAGGATTGATTGCCGCTGCGCTTGCCAATATGGGCGAACGCTTTGGCTTTTACACAATGATGGCTATCCTGTCACTGTTTTTATCGGCCAAGTTCGGCCTTAATGAAACAATCACCGGAGTCATATACGCCATCTTCTATGCCCTCATTTACGTATTGGCCCTGGTAGGGGGTATCATTGCCGACAAAACCAAAAATTACAAGGGAACCATTTTGACAGGGATCATTATGATGGCTGTCGGGTATCTGATCATCGGATTTCCCACGCCCACACCGGTTCCCAATTTAGGTCTTTACCTGGCGCTTACTTGTGTCGGCCTCTTTACCATCGCTTTCGGAAATGGATTATTCAAAGGGAATCTGCAGGCTGTCGTAGGACAGATGTATGACAATTCAAAATTCGCATCCAAAAGAGATACCGGATTCCAGATCTTTTACATGTTTATCAACATCGGAGCCATTTTTGCACCTTTCTTTGCCATAGCCGTCAGAAACTGGTGGCTGCAGTCACACGGTCTGGCTTATAATGCCGAGTTGCCGGCTCTTTGCCATCAGTTCCGTGCCAACGAAATCACCGGTGAAGCTATGGAAAAATTCTCCCTGGCGGCCGCCGAAGCCAATCAGGGCCCCGTGGCAGATCTGGCTGCCTTTGCCGATCGTTACCTGGACGTTTTCAACACCGGATTCCATTATGCCTTCTTTGTTGCCATTATTGCCATGGTCATTTCCCTGGTAATCTTCCTGATGACCAGGAACAGATTGCCGGATGTTAAAAAAGACGGCATTGCCACAGAAGACAATCCGGAAGCCAAAGTAACCAAAATGGAAGTAGCGGAAGTGAAACGCCGTCTTTTGGCTTTGTTCGCCGTATTCGGGATCGTGATCTTTTTCTGGTTCTCGTTCCATCAGAACGGTCTCTCACTTACCTTTTTTGCCAGGGATTATACCGATTTAAGCATGATCGATATAGATCTAGGTTTTACGCGCATAGTGGGGGCTGAAATGTTCCAGTCCGTTAATCCTCTGTTTGTGGTATTACTGACGCTTTTGATTGTACCGTTCTTCTCCTGGCTGAACAAGAAAGGAATTGAACCGTCCACTCCCAAGAAGATCGCTATTGGTATGGGGATTGCCGCAGCCGCTTATATGATCATGACCATTGCATCTGTTAACCTTCCGCTTTTCAGTGACGTAAAAGCCGCCGGCGGTCTGGAACAATCTGCAAAAGTCGGCCCGTTTATTCTAATATCAACATACTTTGTATTGACCGTTGCCGAGTTGTTTATCAGCCCGCTGGGCCTTTCCTTTGTGTCCAAAGTCGCCCCGCCTCACATGCAGGGACTCATGCAGGGAGGATGGCTGGCCGCTACGGCTGTTGGAAACCAGTTGCTCTTCATAGGAGGCCTGATGTACTCCAACATTCCTTTATGGGCTACCTGGACAGTGTTTGTTGTAGTATGTCTCATTTCTATGATCACTATGCTGTCTATGGTTAAATGGCTGGAACGGGTTGCAAAATAGCAGATAACTTGCGCAGGTCAGCCGGCTTTTATGCCGCCATAGCCATAGCATGCTGGGCTACTGTGGCCACTGCTTTCAAATGGGGACTCGCCGACCTGACACCTGCCGTATTGCTGTTCATTGCCAATACATCCGCTATCGCCACGTTATTCCTGCTGCTTGTAACAACAGGAAAACGTGGCGATCTTTTTTCGGTTCCCAGGAAAGCCCTGGGAAGAGCTGCTTTATTGGGTCTGATCAATCCCTTTCTATATTACCTGATCCTGTTCAAAGCCTACAGTATGTTACCTGCCCAGGTGGCACAGGCCCTGAACATGATATGGCCCCTGGTACTGGTTTTATTGTCCATTCCGGTTCTGGGACAAAAAATCGGATGGATGGGTATTCTGGCTATGATCATAAGTTTTTCCGGAGCTTTATTCATTGCCATGCAGGGAGATCCGCTTTCGGTGTTCCGTGAGGGCCTTCATATTAAAAATCCCTGGGGCGTCGTTCTGGCTATGGGAAGTGCTTTTCTGTGGGCAACATATTTCCTGTTCAACATGAAAAACAAACTGCCGGATGACATTTCCCTTTTTTTAAACTTTCTTTTTGCATGGGTATACCTGGCTTTGTTTTTACTGATAAGACATCTGGCAGGAACGGAACAAACAGATCTTGTTTCCATCCGGGAGGCTTCACTTCGCAGTGTTTTATCCGGCATTTACATTGGGATCATTGAAATGGCCGTTCCTTTCGTGATATGGCTCAAAGCCCTGAAATTAGCCAAAAACACGGCCGTCGTGAGTTCGCTGATCTACATATTTCCGTTTTTGTCGCTGATCCTGATCCATTACATATTGGGCGAACCCGTGTTCCCGTCCACTGTAACGGGTTTGGTGCTTATTGTTGGAGGCATACTGCTGTCCCGTTTTTCCCCTGCCGGAAAAGCCGGCGGAAAAACAGTATCTTTCTGACATGAAAAGTCCGGGACGTCATATTGTTATTGTTGTATTCCTTTTGCTGGTATCGGGGTTCCCATTGTCACTCTACGGCCGGACATTGCTGCGCTCGCTGGACGATCTGAACCACAAGGACATTCGCATAGGCGTACTGATCGCAACGTGGCAGGAAAATTATGCCCGTCAACATTTTCCGGAAGCCCGGACAATCCCTCTTACAAACACAACGGACCTGATCTCGTTGCTGAGGAACCGCGATTGTGACGTGGTGTTTTTGGCACGTCCGGTATGTCTCTATATTCTTAAAGAATCGCCGGATCTGGCTTTTTTAAGCGAACAAGCAGCCTCCACATCCGTATCAGTGGGATTTAGCCCGGAAGACACCTTGCTGCGTTTTGAATTCAACAAGTTCCTGAAAGAAATCATCCAAAGCGGAATTCATGCACAAATGGTTGACCGGTGGCTGGAAAGAACCGACAGAACCATGCCGGTGTTTCCTGAAGCCCCCGTAAACAGTGAAATAATCAGAATCGGCACAACTTGTATGGACGTGCCTTTCACATTTTACCAGGACAACCAACCTGCCGGATTCGATATCGAAATGGCCAGGCGTTTTGCCGCGTGGCTGGGTAAAAAGCCCGAGTTTGTCATTTCGGATTTCAGCGGAATGCTGGCCGGAATGTCTGCCGGGAAACTGGATATGATGATCAACTATATCATGGTTACTGAAGAAAGAAGCAAAAAGTATTCTTTTTCAGATTCCTACCTGACAACATGGTCATCTATGATCACTCTTGGTGACCGTTTAAATAACGCGGTACAGACAGAAAAAAACCGGCCCGGCATAGGAGAACGTTTTTACAACAATTTGATCAGGGACAAACGGTACATGCTTTTGTGGAACGGCCTTTTGATCACATTGCTGACCGCACTTCTTTCAGCCTTTGGCGGCACGTTAACCGGGATTTTAATCTGTTTTATGCGCATGAGCCGGTTAAAGTTCTTTTCTATTCCGGCACGCGCTTATATTGTTTTCTTCCGGGGCATTCCCCAGGTAGTTCTTCTAATGCTGATGTATTATGTGGTTTTTGCAACCACGGGCATAAACGGGGTAAGTGTGTCTGTTATCACTTTTTCACTGATATTCGGGGCCTATGTTTCTGAAATGTTTCGCACTTCCATAGAATCAATCCCCAAAGGACAGACGGAGGCCGGTGTGGCCCTGGGTTTTTCCCGCATGCACACGTTTGTTTACATAGTTCTTCCCCAGGCATTACGCCGGGTTTATCCTGTTTTTAAAGGAGAACTCATTGCCCTGATCAAACTCACCTCAATTGTAGGATACATTGCCGTACAAGACCTGACCAAAGCCAGTGATCTGATCCGAAGCCGTACGTTTGATGCTTTTTTCCCCCTGATCGTGATCTCGATTATTTATTTTCTACTGGCCTGGGGATTTGCCCGTTTATTGGAAACCGCATTGCCCACAAACATCAGGCAGGCCTGACAATCAAAAAATACCGGGAATTTTTTCTTTCCTCTTACCAGATATAAAGGTTCGGACCATTTTTTCTCCGGAACTCCTTTTTCCCGGGGACAGTACCCCAAAGCTTGTTTCAAACAATAACGGGATGTCATAAGCGGTGTGTCTTCAGACAAAGGAGTAGCTGCAGTTATAAATTTTTCTTCGGGATGCGTTTTTTCCAGCACTTTAAGGGGATCTTCACCGGAAAGATCCGAAATTTCAAGCCTTCTGCCTGCCAAAAGATCCGGTCGGGATTTTTCTTCCAAAAGCATAAGTGCTTTGCGTTTGGCTCCGGCAATCGCTGAGACCGGAATAAAAGCAGAAAAACCTTCCGGGTCAAATACCATTTCGCGGACACGGAAGGGCGTGTTTCCCAACCGGGACAGTGTTTTTTCAAGGTATTCCCTGCCTTGACGGGGATCTTCTGCCTCTTGCCTGGATGCATCTACGGGAACGGTTATGCAGAGAGGCTCCTTTCCGGGGAACGCCTCCCGTACAAGAGTCAACTCAAACCCTTCACCGCCGGGAAGTTCCCTGAGAATTATATCCAGATCAATTTTTCGTTCAACGGTTTTTCCTTTCAGTATTTTATCAAACTGCCTGTCAAAATTCCTGTAAATTTCAGTGTCTGTTGTCAGTGAAAGATCTCTTTGAAAGATACGGCCCCCCCTCCACCCTGCTTACGGAAAACCCGGAAAAAGTCCCGTCCGGAAGGGTAAAACAGAGACCGTCACCTGTGCTGATCCCGGCATTTATCTGAAACCCGTCCCGGAAAACAGCAACAGGTTTTCCCAGTAACGCTCCCGTTGATTTAGGCGTATTCCACTGATGTACATCTTCCTTAAAACGTCCGTTGACGGGAAGGTATTCCGTACGATCCCTGTGGAATGTTTTTCGCGGATCAGGATCAAAGAAAAAGGTACACGATCCCAAAGATGTTTTTTCACCGCCCGATGCATCCAACAGACGACGGTAATATGCCGTAATGTTCTTTACATAATCTACACCTTTCAACCGGCCTTCAATTTTCAACGAATTTATCCCCATATCAAGCAGTTGGGGTAAGACCGGGGAACGGTCCATATCCTTAAGAGACAGCAAGTGTTTGTTTTTTATCAGCACATTTCCCTGAGCATCTTCCAGATCATAAGACAAACGGCAATACTGCGCGCAATCACCCCTGTTGGCGCTTCTTCCGCAATCCGCCTGGCTGATATAGCATTTGCCGCTGTAACTCACGCATAATGCCCCGTGAATAAAACATTCCAGCGGAACGGAAGTCTTTTCACGTATCTTTTTCATTTCATCCAGTCCCAGCTCCCTGGCCAAAACAACTCTGTCAAATCCTTCTTTCTCAAGAAAAAGCACTTTTTCCAAAGTAGCATTGTCCATCTGGGTACTGGCATGAATGGGAATGGGCGGCAAAACACGTTGATTCCTGAGATACAACAAGCGGATATCCTGAATGATCAAGCCATCGACCCCTGCCTGATAAAGTTCACGGGTCATTGTAACGGCATCACTAAGTTCGTGGTCATATAAAAGGGTATTTAGCGTTACATATACGGATGCACCGTAACGGTGTGCATAGTTGACCGCTTTTTCCACATCTGCGGTAGTATTCCCTGCTGCAGAGCGCGCGCCAAAACGTGCCGCCCCCATATAAACGGCATCAGCCCCGTGATTCACGGCTTCTGTTGCACATATAAGATCTTTGGCCGGGGCCAGCAATTCTACCGTTCTTTTCATGGTGCGAATTTACTAAAAACACTTACATTTGTCTTATGAAGCCGAAAGTGGCCATAGTGATCCTGAACTGGAACGGCAAACACTTCCTGGAACAGTTCCTGCCTTTGTTGTTGGAAAGAACTCCGGAACCATGTGCCCAAATATTTGTGGCAGATAACGGATCCACTGATGGTTCGGTGCCTTGGCTCACTGAAAATTTTCCTGACCTTCCGCTTATTGTCTTTCAAAGCAACCTGGGGTACACCGGAGGATACAACCAGGCCCTGAAACAAATAGATGCCACCTACTATATACTGCTGAATTCCGATGTGGAAGTCACACCGGGCTGGCTGACTCCACTTGTCCGGGAAATGGACCTCAGTCCCGAATGTGGCGTGTGTATGCCAAAAATCCTGTCCCGCGCAAATCCCCAAACATTCGAATATGCCGGAGCTTGCGGTGGTTTTATTGACCGTCTGGGATTCCCGTTTTGCCGGGGCCGCATTCTGACTCTCCTGGAAAAAGACAACGGACAATACGATCAACCCATAAATGTTTTTTGGGCCAGCGGGACATGTATGGTTGTCAGGGCAAATCTGTTTCACGAGCTGGGCGGATTGGACAATTATTTTTTTGCGCACATGGAAGAGATCGATTTTTGTTGGCGCGCTCATTGGGCAGGTTATTCTGTACGCGTTGTACCGGACTCAAAGATATTGCATGTAGGAGGCGGCACACTTCCCAATGACTCACCCCGCAAACTTTACCTGAATTACCGGAACAACCTTTTAATGATGTACAAGAACCTGGGCCGATGGGAAAGGTTCCCGGTATTGTTTATCCGTATACTGGCAGATCATCTTTCGGCTATCGCTTATTTTTTCCAGGGAAAATACAAGTTCACACAATCTGTTTACAAAGCACACTTGCATTTCTGGACAATGTGCCCACACATGTCACGTCCCGGCGGGAAAAAACCGGATCTCAGTTCTGTCATGTTCAAAGGAAGTATAGTCTGGCGTTTTTTTGTGTCCGGCAAAAAAATCACTTTCCAAGAACTCCGGATGCAATAAGTTTTGTCAGGCGGATTCCGTTTGATCCTTTGATCAGAATAACAAATTCCTGCATAGGTTCTTTCTCCAGGTGTGAAATCAGGGCATCTACATGCGGGAAACACATTCCGGCCGCATTTCTTTCCCGGACCGCTTCCGTAAACAAAGGCCCTACCCAGAAAATTTCATCTGTGTTCATCTTTTCAACCCGGTCTACGATCTTTAAATGCTCCCTGCGTGAGCCCGCTCCCAATTCCAGCATATCTCCCAGAATCAAACATTTCCGGGCTCCGTTAACCGTATCAAAATTCTCTAGCGACAAAGCCATACTCACGGGATTCGCATTATAGGCATCAGCAAGAATCTTGTTGCTTGATGTTTGTATCCATTGAGAACGATGATTGGACGGTTTATAAGACGCAACTGCCTTGGCGGTTTCCAGGCGATCGGTTCCGTAGTAATTTCCCACTGCCAGAGCAGCCAGCACATTGGGTGTATTGTAAAGTCCCGCCAAATTTGTTTTTATTAAAGGATAACCATCCACTTTCAATTGAAGCATACCCTCAACAATTTCCGCCTTTACTCCCTGTTTTTTAGTACCATAAGCTACGACATTGTTTTTTATTTTCCGTTGATCCAGCATATGAGATAAAAAAGGGTCATCTGCATTGAAAAAGACGACTCCACCTGTAGAAGCCAGGTAATCGTACAAGGCTCCTTTGCATTTTTCAACACCTTCAATTGTTTCAAAGCCTTCCATGTGCGCTCCGGAAATATTGGTGATAAGTCCGGCATCCGGCCTGACCATTTCTGTAAGAAAGGCTATTTCTCCGGGATGGCTGGCCCCCATTTCAAACAAACCGGCTTGTGTTTCTCCGTTCATTTCCAGAATACTGAGCGGCACTCCTATGTGGTTGTTGAGATTCCCTTTTGTTGCCGTCACCCGGAAACGTGTAGCAAGTACGGCATGGATCAATTCTTTGGTAGTGGTTTTCCCGTTAGATCCTGTCAGAGCTATCACGGGAATGTTGAAAGTGTTGCGATGGGTTAGGGAAAGATGCTGCAAAGCAGCCAAAACATCAGGCACCCTGATCAAGCGGGGATCCTCTACGGAACAATTATCTACAACGGCATACGCAGCGCCCTTGCCGAGTGCTTCGAGGGCAAAACGATTTCCGTCAAAGCGTTCCCCCTGAAGTGCAAAAAAAAGACATCCCGTACGAATCTGCCTGGTATCTGTGCAAATAAGGGGGTGTTTTAAAAACAATGAATACAGCTTGTCTTTCATACCTGCATTATTTACCTCCCGTTGAGCCAAAGCCGCCTTCTCCGCGTTCTGTTTGTTCCAGTTCTTCCACAGGCTCCCATTCAACTCGTTCGTGTGAAGCAACGATCATTTGTGCCACCCTTTCACCCGGTTCGATCTTTACCGGAACATTGGAAAGATTTACCAGGATAATCCTGATCTCTCCCCTGTAATCCGCATCTATTGTTCCCGGACTGTTCAATATCCCGAGTCCTTTTTTGACAGCCATGCCGCTTCGTGGTCTGACCTGAGCTTCGTAGCCCGGAGGCAGGGCAATGTAAAGTCCTGTGGGAATAAGAATTCTTTCCAGGGGATTTAAAACTATAGCATCAGACAGATCTGCACGAAGGTCCATTCCTGCCGATAAAGACGTTGCGTATTCCGGCAACGGGTACCGGGAACGGTTGATTATCCTTACTTTCATAATGTACAAATGTAAAAAAAAAACACTACCTTAGTCTTATGAAAAATACCACAATTTATTTACTGATCTGTATGAGTGCATTGTTTATGGGATCCTGCAACAACGCAGGTAAAAAGGCAAAAGACCAGGCTGCCGTTAAAAGTGAAGAACCCGCGCAAACCATAAAAACGCCTGCTTTTGATCCTGCCAGCCTTCCTCAGGATCCGGTTTTTGAATTAAAAACAACCGAAGGGACCATGACCATTCGTCTTTACAGCGACACGCCCCTTCACCGGGATAATTTTGTAAAACTGGCTTCCGAAAGGTTTTACGATAACATCTTGTTCCACAGAGTTATTGAAGGATTTATGATTCAATGCGGTGACCCCCTTTCACGTAACGCAGATCCGGGACAACGTCTTGGTTCAGGAGGCCCCGGATATACAATCCCGGCTGAGTTCGTCCCCGAACTGGTACATAAAAAAGGAGCGATTGCAGCTGCCCGGACAGCAGACTCGGTCAATCCCGAAAAAGCATCTTCAGGCTCACAGTTTTATATTGTACATAACGAAACTGCCTGCCGCCAACTGGACGGCAATTATACCGTGTTTGGAGAAGTCATTGAAGGACTGGATATCATAGACAAGATAGCTACCACGGAAACAGGTCCGGCAGACCGTCCCGTTAAAGACATACGGATTATCAGTATTTTGCCTGTTCTTTAATAGGTGTCATTCTTTCCGTAACACTCAAAAGTAAAGGCTTCTGAAACAGCCAGGGGTATTTCGTAGACGGCAGTTACTTCGCTGTCGGCTGTTAAATACAGACGTACCGTAAATTTCACCGATCCCGTTTCCTGGGAAAGAAGTTCGGATAATTCCTGTTTTTTCGCGTCAAACTCGGTGCCAAAAGCATCCATTTCCAATGTAAAGGAATTAACCACACTGGAGGTAAACCCGGCAATAGCTTCATTAACGGCATTGTCCAGGGCTTCATCTTGCGTGCTTCCGCCTGCGGTAACCATCCAGTCAAATTGAAAATCTTTCTGGATGTCGTTGCTCTTCTGGGAAAGCATTTCGGCCAGCTCCCGCAAACCCGGCGTGGTAGATGCCGTAACTTCACTAAAGGAGATCTCTGCACGGGATCCGAAATAATACGTATACGTATGACCCAAATCCTGGCAGGAAGCAAGCATTAAGCCGGTTGCCAAAACCAGGAACAATGTTTTAATTGTCTTTTTCATAATTTCAAAGTTACGGAAATTTGCGGATTATCTCCTTCCCACTGGGGTAATAAGCGCAATAAAACAAATGCTGTTCCGGCTCGCAGCGGTGCAGTTATTCGGTCCGATTCCATTGGGATCCCTCCGGGCCCTTCTCCAATCAGGCGCATCCCTTTTCCTTCCAGATCAAATACCACATCTCCACTGGCAGAAGGAACCGGATTCCCTTGACCATCAACTGCTTTAGCATATACAAAAAGCAGGTCATTTGGTGCGGGAGCTATCCCGCCGGTATCCAGCCACCATTCCAAGGCTACGGGTTTTCCCGGAGTATGGACACTGTCCGCAATACAAACCCCGCTTGCGGAATACGCCACAGCTTTAAGCCATCCCTCCTTATATTCGGGAACTTTAAAGGTAAAGGGTGGATGAGGCAGGTTTTCCGAAAAAGCATCCTTGTCAGGCATTCTTTTCTCCACCAGATTCCCGTTTAACCACAATTCAACATGGTCCGCATTGCTGAATACACGTACATACCTGTCCGGAACATCCTGTTTTTCCCAGTAATCGGCGATATATACAAAAGGATTACCCTCCGGCTCACCTTGTGAGCGGAAGAAGTAATAAGAAAACTTCGGAAGTCTTTCCAAAGACATGATACCGGATGCTTCCAGATCTTCTGCATATCCCCTGTTGTAATCAAACATAACCCAGTAATTATCCCCGCATGCATTTACCCCGTAATTGCTGTTGTGTGCTTCCTGGATATTCGTGGCTTGCTGGAGCATCCTTTTTTGACCGTATTCCCTCAACTGGCGGCTGGACCGCTCCTGCGGCATCAGGTTCTCCCAGTTTTCCTGAGAGAAACCGGCATTCATGGCATAATATTCCCAATCCCCGTATTCGGAAACAATATAAGGTTTGCGGGTATGGGCAAGCGAATGATCTAAACGGTGTTGCCTGGCCTGAAGAAGAATGTCGTAACCGTATTCCTGCCAGCCGGCAGTATAAATAGGAACAGGCATTTCACTTCGGGAAGCCTGAATGATCCTGTCAATGAAATCCTCACTCATCCATGATTCATTCAGGGACACCTCCCAGGCCAAAACACATGGATAATTGCGATCCCGGCGTATCATATCCCTGGCTGTTTGTATGACCTGCGACTGGAATTCAGGATCTTCAGAAAAATACTGCCATCCCGGTATAGCGTCCAACACAAACAAGCCCAACCGGTTACAGGCCTCCATGAATTCAGGCGAGTGGGGGTAATGCGACAACCGAACGGCATCAAATCCGGCTTCTTTAATCTTTACGGCATCCCGCCACTGGGCATTACCCGGCATCGCATAACCCACATAAGGGTATTCCTGGTGACGGTTAACACCCTTTAAAAACATCTTTTGGCCGTTTACGTAAAGGTCTTTTTCCTTAAAAACAACCTGCCGTAATCCCACAGTAGTCTTCCGGCTGTCTTTTACAACCTGTTTCTCGTTTCTCTCTGTTTCAAGCACCTCGGTTACCAAATCGTAGCAAAACGGATGATCCGGACTCCAGAGAAACGGTTTTGCAACAGTCAGGGTATCCGTAACCGTTAACGAACAATTTTTATCCAAAGTATAGTCCTGTTGCGATACGGCCCCGACACTGTCTCCGGCATACAAAGTCTGCTTTACGGTAAAAACCCGTCTGTCCGGTTCTTCATTAGCCAACGGGGCATAACGAATGTGTGTTTGCACATTCATAACAACTTTTTCAGAAGAAAAAGCCGGATAGGTAACCAGAACTCCTCCGCCTGCAGGCGTATTCTCCAAAATGGCATCGGTAATATGCAAAGAGGATTTATACATGATCCGGGCTTCCCTGTAAAGCCCACCGTACATATTAAAATCCAGCAGTTCCAATGGTTTTGGCCCGGTAACCGGATTGTCATAATTATCCAGCCGGATTTTCAGTTCAGCCCGGGATGAGCTGTCTCCGTTTTTTTTAAGAATAGCCGTAACATCAATGACAAAAGGAAGGTATCCACCCATGTGTTTCCCCGCATAATGACCATTGACCCAAGCCTCGGCAACGTTCATGGCTCCTTCAAAACGTACCAGGACGTGTCTTTCCCCGGGGATCTTTATGTTTTTTCTGTACCAGCATATTCCCTGCCATTGGTCGTTGACCAGGTAAGGTTCCAGCCGGGGAGTATGCGGTAAAAAAACTTCCTGTATGTTTTCAGGAGTCCCGTCCAACCAGAATTCCCATCCTGTATTGAGATCTTCATTGGTGTACAGTAAGGGATCACTGCATGAAATAATCCCAAAAAAAAGTATCAAGACCATTCTTTTCATAGAACAAATATAACGCTATATTTCATATCTTTGGCTCCATGAAAACTTTACCAATGAAGGGTTTGTGGATACTGCTGCTGGTCCTTGCATCATGCGGAAAGCAGATAACGCCTGAACCCGGTCCGGGTGGTGATCCGGGAGTGTCTTTAAACCTCAATTGTCAGGGAGCTATAGTGATAGATGCTGCAAGCGGAACGGAATTGTATTCGGAAAGCCCCGATTATATACTTGTTCCGGCAAGTATGACAAAAGTCATGACTTTGTATATCGTTTTTGATCATATTGAAAAAGGATACCTGTCGCTGCAATCCCAAATACCGGTGAGTCATTATGCCGCTTCCCGTTCAATCAATCCCGGTGAATCCAACGTGCCTCTGAACGAATCCCTTACCTATTCGGTAGACGAAATGATAAAAGCATTGTGCGTGGTTTCTGCAAACGCATGTGCTGTTGCGTTGGGAGAATACATTTCCGGCGGAACGGAACAGGATTTTGCGGTCATTATGAATCGCTATGCAGATTCACTGGGCCTGAACGCTCATTATACGGATGCTTCCGGATTGTCTTCCGGGAACGGGATTACACCCAGGTCCATGGCACTTCTGACACGGGAATTCATTATCAGATTTCCTGAGATTTTAAATTTTACCTCATTGACAAGCACCAATTTCAGGGGCACGACCTATGGGGCTACAAACGGATTATTACCCGGACGATCTTACGCATACAACGGATGTGACGGCTTTAAGACAGGATATACCTCTGCTGCCGGCTTGTGCATAACGGCTACTGCAAAACTTGCAGACAAAAGAGTTATTGCCGTTGTAATGAAAGCACCTTCATCGCTTTTACGCTACTACGACGCTGCCCGTCTGATGGATTACGGGTTTTCCGTTTTAATGAACTGATAAAGCTCAGGGATTCATATGATCCGGATTCCTGTAATTCAGAATGCGTTTAATGGCATCTGAAGCTTCCCTGGCTGCATTACAGGCTCCCAGCTCCATGCATTTGGCGTAAGCATTCAGGGCATCTCCCCATCTTTCATGTTTACGGTAAAGATCCCCCAGTTTGTACCATGAAGTCTGATCCCTTGATCCCTCAGGGGTTTTGACAAATTTTTCCAGTTCTTCTATAGTTTCCATAGTAACAGGTTTTTGAATCAGACAATTCCCGAAAACCCCATGAAAGCCAAAGCCAGAATCCCGGCTGTTATCAATGCAATTGGAACGCCCCTGAAGGGTTTGGGAATACCCACAAGATCCATTTGTTCACGCATTCCCGCAAAGATCACCAGGGCCAGTCCGAAGCCCAGTGCCATAGAAGCTGTATAAACAAGAGCCTGGGGCAGATTCAGCATGGCTGCCGTTCCGGAAAAAGTAAATTCTTTGGTCACCACAATAATGGCAACTCCCAATACGGCACAATTGGTAGTTATCAACGGCAGAAAGATCCCCAGAGCCTGATAAAGGGCAGGTGATATTTTCTTCAGTATAATTTCCACCATCTGGACAAGAGATGCAATCACCAGAATAAATGTGACCGTCTGCATAAACCCTATATTCAGCGGATCCAGAATATAGTTCTGTATAAGGTAGGTAATCAGGGTAGCCAGTGTCATTACAAACACCACTGCTGCACCCATTCCCACGGCAGTCGATATTTTATTGGAGACACCCAGAAACGGACATACTCCCAGGAATTGGTTCAGTACAATATTGTTGACAAATACTGCCGATATAATGATCAGAATGTATTCCATAATATTAGGCCTTCTTTATTTTGTTGAACAGAACCATAAGATAACCCAACGCAATAAATGCTCCGGGAGCAAGAATGAATACCAGCATGGCATCTCCGGGAAGAATTTTCCATCCGAAGAAAGCTCCGGACCCTAATAATTCACGCACGGTTCCCAGAACAGTTAATCCCAGTGTAAAACCAATTCCCGCACCCAATCCGTCCAGAAAAGAATCCAACGGTTTGTTTTTACTTGCAAAAGCCTCGGCACGCCCCAAGACGATACAATTTACCACAATGAGAGGGATAAATAAACCCAGTGTTTCATACAGGGCAGGCACATAAGCCTGCATAACCAGTTGAACAACCGTTACAAAAACAGCAATTACAACAATAAATGAAGGGATCCTGACCTTCGCCGGAATAAACCCTGCTATGAGTGATATTACCAGGTTCGATAACATCAGCACAAAAGTAGTTGCCAGTCCCATGCCCAACCCGTTAAAGGCAGAAGTTGTGGTTCCCAGCGTAGGACACATTCCCAGGACTAATACAAAAATGGGATTTTCCTTGATGATCCCTTTGGTTATAATACTTAACTTATTCATTGATCACCTCCTTTCTGAGCAGCCTGCCTGAAAGCCGTGTAAGCCAGGCTCACGGCATCACAAAAAGCCCGGGAGCTTATTGTGGCCGCTGTAATAGCATCTACCTGTCCGCCGTCTTTTTTGACGGCCAGTTTAAAAGTCTCCGGATTCTTATCCTTGAATTGCAAACTGAAATCGCTTTTCTTCGGATCCATTTTATCTCCAAGTCCCGGGGTTTCCGAGTGAGAAATAACAGCTGTATTATATATAGTACCGTCGGCTTTAAAGCCCACCATCAATGTTATGGGCCCCCCGAAACCTTTTGTGGTAACAGCTTCTACTGCGGCCCCGGCAAATATTCCGGATTTTGTAGCAGGGTATACGGTCACGGATCTGCCATCTACCTGCACCCGGTAAGCTTCATCAGCAGGAATGTTGTCAAATTCCGGCAAAACACCGGCCAGTGCCTGGTTGACTTTTGCGGTCTGTGCATCAGCTATGGGCCGGTATGTCATCAGGTAAACGCCACCCAGCAATGCTGATCCCCCAAAACAAATGATCAGCAGGCACAGGAACATGTTTTTAAAATTGGATTCTCTAGCCACGGCTCACCTCCTTTTGATACGGGAACGGTTTGATCTTGTTGAGCAAAGGAACCAAAGCGTTCATAAATAAAATTGCGAAAGATACTCCTTCGGGATAGGCTCCCCAGACCCTTATAACCATAGTAACCAGACCTATTCCTATACCGAAAATGATCATTCCAAGCGGAGACATAGGCGATGTGGTGTAATCGGTCGCCATGAAAACTGCGCCCAGCAACAATCCCCCGGTCAGTAAATGAAAGAGGGGATCTGCGTATTGGGATGGATCAACCATCCATAGAATACCCGAGAACAGGGCAACGGTAATCACTATAGATAAAGGAATGACGGGTCGTATCACTTTTCTGAAAAGCAGGTAAAGCAAACCGGCCAGGATTGCCAGAACAGAAGCTTCTCCCATGGAACCGTCTATATGACCGAACAACATATGCCAATATGAAAAATCATGTTGCTGGCTGAGCGTTTCCATAGTCATTCCGTTGGCCAATCCTTCTTTAATAATACCCAGAGGGGTCGCCCCTGAGGAAGCATCCATCAATTGCCCCTGAGCTCCTAAAAGACCTTTGGGCAATTCCCATCTATCCGGTCTGAATATACTGTTGGAAATGGTCCAGTTTGTCATTTGGACCGGGAAAGAAATCAGCAGAAAAACACGTGCAACCAATGCGGGATTGAATAAATTGTGACCCAATCCGCCAAAAGTCATTTTGGCAATACCGATAGCCACAACACATCCGATCAGAACCATCCACCATGGAGAAGATACAGGCAGATTCAAAGCCAGAAGCAAACCGGTAACTATGGCAGACAAATCGCTGACCGTCGTTTTTTTCTTCATCAGGTACCGGACTATCAGGTGTTCCGTCAGGACACAACCTGCTACCGATACTACCAGAACCAGCAGCGCACTGAGTCCTGCAAAATAAACGCTCACCAAAACAGAAGGCATAAGTGCTATGATAACATCACGCATTATCCTTCGGGTACTGTCTTTACTGTGCAGGTGTGGAGCCGGGGAAATAAGTAGTTTGTCCATATTATTTCTTGCGTTTATTCTTCAATGATACGTTTTTGGCCAAACGGATCTGATCCAGTAAAGGAATGTGCGCCGGGCAGGAATAGAGACAACAGCCGCATTCAATACAGTCAAAGACCCTGTTTTCATCCAGTTCTTCGGTTCTTCCGGCCAATGCCAACTGGTAAAGTAAGTAGGGCTGCAATCTCATGGGACAGGCTTGAAAACATTTTGAACACCGGATACATTCTCCGGGTTCTTGTCTTTTTGTCTCCTTTGATGTAAAAAGAACAAAACCGGAAGTACTCTTCATTACCGGGCCGTCCAAATTGGATACGGGTTTTCCCATCATAGGACCTCCGTTAACGACTTTGGCAAAAGCACGTGATAAATTTCCTTCTTTATCCATGGCTCCGGCTGCAGACAAAAATTCACGGATTGGAGTTCCTACACGGAAACGGTAATTCTTTTGAATGGAAGGATCGGAAGAGCTTATTGTTAATACGTTCGTTATCAATGGTTTGCGTTTTTGAACCGCTTCGTAAACAGCATATGCCGTACCTACATTCTGTACAACGGCTCCCGTTGATATTGGCAGAGAAAAGGAAGGAACTTTACGTCCCAGCACGGCATCTATCAATTGTTTTTCACCTCCTTGCGGATAACGTTTTTTCAGCGGCACGACTTCCCATTGTAAATAATTGGAGGTCAATTTTTTCATTATTTCAATGGCCTTGGGTTTGTTCTCTTCTATACCAATGATGCCGGCCACGTCACCCAGTACCCTTCGCATCATTTCTCCACCTATCAGGATTTCCTGGGCATGTTCAGTCATTAATCGGTAATCGGATGTCAGATAGGGTTCACACTCCGCTCCGTTCAGAATAAGGTACTCGGCTTTCATCCCTTCAAGAGGAGTCAGTTTTACGTGTGTGGGGAATGCAGCTCCACCCAATCCAACAATACCCGAGTCCGAGATTATTTTAAAAATTTCCTGTGGAGTGGCAGTGATCTCATGTTTGATCTCATGGGTTCTGTCTATTGTTTCCAGCCATTCATCACCTGCCGTATCTATAACCACCGACAATACTTTTTTTCCTAAAAAATCGGGGTATGGAGCTACATCTGCCACTGTTCCGCTTACGGAAGCATGAACAGGAGCCGACACAAATCCCGCCGGTTCTGCGATCAATTGACCCACTTTCACGGTATCACCCTTTTTGACTACCGGAACGGCAGGCATTCCCAGATGCTGGTTCATTGAAATAACAACTCTTTTGGGGACCGGGAATTCTTCAATGGGTTTATCCTTGGAGAATTTACTATCCTTAGGATGAATTCCTCCAATCGAAAACGTTTTACTCATTGTTGGTTACTTGTTTTTTTGGTGGAAAATTAATCTCCAGAATGCAGCCTGTGGGACATACGGCAACGCATTTTCGGCACAAACGGCATTTTGCGGGATCTATATAAGCCAGATTATCGGCAAATGTTATGGCTTCAAAAGGACAAGCCTTTACACATAATTGACATCCTATGCAACCGACTGAACAAACTTTCCGGGTTACAGCGCCTTTGTCCTTATTGGCACAAGCCACATAGATTCTGCGGCTTTTGGGACCTTTTGGCCTTAATTCCAATATGTTCCGGGGACATGCTTTCACACAGGCACCGCATGAAGTACATTTATCTTCAATGACTTCAGGCAAACGTGTCTGCGGATTGATGTGTATGGCATCAAAAGTACAGGCTACCACACAATCTCCCAGACCCAGACATCCGTAAGAACAGCCTGTTTCTCCCCCGTACAGATCGGCGGCCACGGCACAACTCGGGCTTCCGTCATACGTGTTCAGGACAGGCCTCACATCGCACGATCCGTTGCAACGCAGAACCGCCAGTTTGGGAATCTGCTCCTGTACCTCCCTGCCCAGAACGGCAGCAGCTTTTTGCATTACATCATTCCCTC
This sequence comes from Bacteroidales bacterium, assembly GCA_012515395.1. Taxonomy (GTDB): domain Bacteria; phylum Bacteroidota; class Bacteroidia; order Bacteroidales; family UBA932; genus DMER64. The sequence goes on along the minus strand of JAAYYL010000176.1, from coordinate 49,667 downwards.
CTACAGGGCAAACAAAGTCGGGATTTTCAGGGTTTCTTACAAAGCTTTCCGCAAAAGCACGGCAACCGGCATAGCCACACCCTCCGCAATTAGCTCCCGGCAATACTTCCAGAACCTGATCTATACGGGGGTCTTCCTGAACTTTGAATTTTTGGGCAATGAAATACAACACAATAGCCAACAGCCCGCCCAATAAGCTAAGGCTTAATATTGTGTACAGTAAAGTAGAAGTCATTTTGGATACGATCTTTTAACAAATATAGAACAAAATAATAGATTGCTATACTCATTATTGCAATAAAACCCTGCAACCATTCCGCTAAACGGAATAGTCCTCCGCAGGTAATCGCAACACCCAAAATGACCGCAGGCAATACCATTCCATACCACAACGCCTTGAATCCCAAACGAGTTCGCATCTCTATATAGACTTCCTGACCCACATACGGTTCCCATCCTGCAGGTTCCTGAAAACGGGTTATTTCTTTGCGTTTTTTTTCACTTAGCGAACAATATCCCCGGGCATGGCAGGATGCACACGCCGATTCGGTAAGGATCTCGGCCTTTAGCGGGTTTGTGCCTGTGATTATTCCCTTATGCCTGATAACCGATCCGAAACCCATAGTTACTTTATTTTACTTGTAAGTGGAAACCTCAGGTTTTCATAACTTCCCAGCCTTCCGGTAACGCGACCGACTACAACAGGAGATTCAATAAATAAGGGAACCCTGTTTTTGTCGTCACTGATCCAGAAGCGCAGATCTTCCTTCCCGTCAAAAACCACACCGGCAACCGTCTGCGCAGAAAATTTCAGGCATCTGAAAGTACCCAGACCTTGTACACGGATCTCATCCTTCCCGTCATACCTTAAATACAATTCAAAGATCTCTTCATCTATGGCAAACGATATGGGGTAAACATCCCCGGGGTTCATATTGCTGAACTCCAGGTTTCTCAGAAAATAGAACAATGTAATGAAATCAAAGGTACATATCCGTCCCGGCAACAACGTGTCCTGAACGGATCCGTCCTTGCGGATAATCCGGGCATTGATGGAATAATCCCGGTTGTAGTTGTAATAATTTTGTATGGTATACTTTCCCTCGTGAATGTCCCTCATGAAATAGGTGGGGCGCAGGTTAGTCTGATTGAATCGGCTCTCGTAATAATCATCCACCCGGAAAAAGGCATTGAAAAAACGGGCTGTTTGTATGCGTCCCCTGGCAATAAAAAGGGGAATCTCCGAAGAATCAGACCGGCTAATATCCAAAGAAACCGTACCAACATCCGTATTGACAACACCCCATTGATAACTTGCAATGATTGTCAACTTTTCTCCGGCTTGAAATGCCATTTGAGAAGGCGGAATATCCCGGACCGGCAAACAGGGTTTTTCATTTTCCTGCGCATGTCCCAAGACCCATGCTGAAAGCAAACATAATGTCAAAATGGTACTTTTATAACCCGTTAAAGTTGTCATTCAGATCATTCATTTGGTTCATTCTGGAAGCATACGTAACAGGCTCATCGGTTGCAAAATCCGGACCACCTTCGTTGATATCCAGAAAACGGATCTCACTATTTCTAAATTGCATCTGGAATTCTCCCACGGCTCCGTTGCGGTGTTTGGCCACGATCACTTCCGCAATGCCTTCCAGGGAACGTCCGCTGTCATCTTCCTTAAATCCATAATACTCGGGCCTGTAAAGAAAAATTACAATATCCGCATCCTGCTCTATGGCTCCCGATTCACGCAAATCACTTAACTGTGGCCTGCGGGTTCCCCCTCGTGTTTCAGAAGAACGGTTCATCTGTGACAAAGCAATTACCGGAACGTTCAGTTCTTTTGCGATTGCTTTCAAAGAACGCGAAATGGCCGCCACTTCCTGTTCCCTCATGCCTCGCAATTCAGGAGGTCCGGACATCAACTGCATATAATCTATGATCAGCATCTTAACACCCATACCGGCAACCAACCGGCGTGCTTTGGCCCTGAATTCGAAAATGGAAAGCGAAGGTGTGTCGTCTATGTAAAGAGGGGCTTTGGTAAGGTTAATGATCCGTTGGTTAAGTTGTTCCCACTCAAAACTTTTCAATTTTTTACCACCCCGGATTTTTTCGGAAGATAAGCCGGTTTCACTCACCAGAAGCCTTTTAACCAATTGGGAATCGGGCATTTCCAGGGAGAAAAAAGCTACGGGAATGTTGTGGTTAACCGCCATGTTACGGGCCATGGTCAACACAAATGCGGTTTTTCCCATGGACGGACGGGCTGCAATGACTACCAAATCGGCTTTTTGCCAGCCAAGTGTCATCCGGTCAAGCGAAGTAAAACCGGACGGTATTCCGCTTAATCCGTCGTCTCTGGTCTGTACGTCGGACAACTCGTCAAGAACGTCTCCCAATACAGAGCGAACCGGACGGGTGTCCCGGCGCAGGTTCATTTCACCTAATTCAAAAAGTTTCTGTTGGGAAGTGTCCAGCAATTCATCGGCCGGTATGGTATCGTCAAACGCATCCCGCAAAATCCCGTAAGAAGTATTGATCAGTTCTCTTTGAATAAATTTTTGTGTCAGAACCTTGGAATGGTATTCCAGGTGAGAAGCGGCGGCAACCCGCATGGTCAGCTGGCTTAAATAATAAGGTCCTCCTATTTCATCCAGCTGTTCATTTTTTTTCAGTTCTTCGGCAACCGTATACATATCCACCGGATTGTGCGAAGATACAAGCGCAGATATGGCAGCAAAGATTTTTCTGTGGTTTTCTTTGTAAAAATACTCGGGCTTTACCGCGCCTACTATGTCGAGCGAGGCATTCGGTTCCAAAAGCAATGCCCCCAGCACGGCTTCTTCAATATCTATGGCCTGGGGAGGTACTTTCCCCATATCCAGACCTACCATTTCTACCTGGGATTGGTCTTTCCCTTTTACTTTCTTGTTGACCGGTGCACGATTTGCCATTATTCTGTGATTATTTATGTCAATCTGTCCAAGGCCCGCATTACTATCTTTACGGTTAATTCCAATTCTTCGCGGTTTATACATAACGGAGGAGACATCCTGAAAGCAGAGTCACAATATAAGAACCAGTCAGACATGGCTCCCTCTTCCAATAACAACCGCACCATTTCTTCTGCTTTTCCTTCTTCTCCCAATTCCACGGCCAGTAACAACCCGGCTTCCCTGACTTCTTTTACCCGGGGATGTTTCAAAATTTCCTGTTTCAGGTAATTTGCTTTTTCTTCTACCTGGTCTGTCCACCCTTCTTTAAGCAACACCTGTAAGGAAGCAAATCCGGCAGCACAACAAACCGGATGACCGCCAAAAGTGGTTATATGTCCCAACACCGGATCCGATTGCCAGGCTTTCATTAATTCCTGTGAACAGACCAGAGCGCCCAAAGGCATTCCGCCACCTAAAGCTTTCGCAAGGGTAACCATGTGAGGTGTTACACCGTACTTCTGCATGGCAAAAAGGCTGCCTGTTCGTCCGAATCCTGTTTGTATTTCATCAAAGATAAGCAAAGTTCCCGTATCGGTGCAACGCTGTTTCAATAATTGGAGAAAACCCTTTTGAGGCAGCCGAACTCCTGCTTCCGCCTGTACCGGCTCAACGATGACACAGGCAGTCTGGCTGTTAATTTTTTCGAGATCTTCAGTGCAGTTAAACCGCAATGCCGTAACACCGGGTAGAAGCGGTCTGAAAGAACGGCGGAACGTTTCGTTTCCCATCATGCTGAGTGCTCCGTGTGTACTTCCGTGGTAGGCATCCCGGAAACAAGCCATACGTGAGCGACCTGTTATGCGTTTGGCGAGTTTCAAGGCAGCTTCGTTGGCTTCCGATCCTGAATTGACAAAATAAACCGAGTCCAGGGGCTCCGGAAGATTGCGGGTAAGCAAAGACGCCAGCATGACCTGGGGTTTCTGGATAACTTCCCCGTATACCATCAAATGCAGGTGATTCCGCACCTGATCTTCAATAGCCAGGATCACTTCTTTTCTGCCGTGTCCTACATTGCTGACAGAAACACCCGAAATAAGATCCACATAACGTTTCCCTTCGGGCGACAGAAGAAAGACCCCCTCTGCTTTTTGGATCTCAATGCCTAACGGAGAGGGGGAAGTTTGCCCCAGACGGGCGTAAAACTGTTGACGTATGGTCGGTTTATTCTTCAAATGCCGGGTCTACCAGGATTCTGCCACAATATTCACAAACGATGATCTTTTTACTCATCTTGATATCCAGTTGACGCTGGGGAGGAATTTTGTTAAAACAACCTCCGCAGGCACCCCGTTTAACCGTTACTACGGCCAATCCGTTACGTGCATTGTTCCTTACTTTACGGTATGCCGAAAGGACCCGGGCATCTATCTGTGACTGGATCTGCTCCGCTTTTTTTAGCAGGATGTCTTCTTCTTTGGCCGTTTCACTGATAATGTTTTCCAGTTCTTTTTTCTTTACTTCCAGGTCTTTTTGCCTTTCATCGTAATCTTCCCTGGCTTTATCCAGGGTTTCTTTACGGTCTTTCAGCAAAAGGGAAAACTCCCGGATGTATTTTTCTGCCAATTCAGCATCAAGGGTTTGATTTTCAATTTCTTTGGAAAGGGAATCAAATTCCCGGCTATTCTTCACATTGCTTTGCTGGGCCTCGTATTTTGCCACCATAGCACGTGCATTGTCCCCGTCTATCCTGCGAAAAGCAATATCTTTTTCTATGTCGCGGATTTCTTTTTGCAAATTTTCCATACGGGTGGCAAGTCCTTTGATGTCATCTTCCAGATCCTGGACTTCAAGGGGGAGTTCACCGCGTAAGAGATGAATTTTGTCTATCTGCGAATCGGTCTGCTGAAGTTGATAAAGCAGACGCAGTTTGTCCTCCATTGTCAGAGTCCCGTCCTGTTCGGCTCTTTGCAGTGCGGTAAATGATCCGACATCAGTACCTGCTTTCTTTGTCGTTTTCTTTGTCATAATATATTGATAACTTAATAAAATCGAATGGGATTGGTATTGATACGTGTTTTGCGGACGGCAAAGGTAGGGAATTTTTTTCTAAGCACATGGCATATTTCATCCTGTATACCCGCCTCTGTTTCATAATGTCCCGCATCTATGAGCATCATGTGCGGGATCGTTTCAAAATACGTATGATAACTAAAATCTGCACTCACAAAAACCTGTGCTCCGGATCGCAGGGCATCAGGAATCAGAGACGATCCGCTTCCGCCGCACAAAGCCACCCGGGATATTTTTGGATACAATATTTCAGAACCTTTCAGGCCCTGTACCTGAAAGATTCTCTTCAACAAGGCGATAAAAGCATCTGCAGGCATCGGCTCCGGGAGATCCCCGACGACACCCAATCCGCAAGATTCTCCATTAGCTTGACAAGCTTTGTCAGGAGCCAGAATAGAAACGTTCTTTAATGAAAGAGCACGGGCCATAGCTCCGCTGACCCCGTCCATGATTTTATCTGCATTCGTATGCATGGAGTAAACGACCCTGTTTTTGCGTACGGCAAGGGCTACCGTCTGCTCCAATGGAGTGACCTCCCGGAGCTGTTTTAACCCTTTGAATATCAGCGGATGATGCGAGACTATCATAGTAAGGCCTTCTCGCTCGGCTTCTTCTACGATTTCTTTTGTACAATCCAGGCAAACCAGTACACCGTTTACAGGTGTATCCGGATGGCCTATACAAAGTCCGGAATTATCCCACTCTTCCTGTAATCCGGGCGGTGCCCATTTTTCCAGGACATCAATTATGTCAGAAGCTTTTAAGTTCATTCTATCATATCGCGAATTTCGACCAACTGTGCTTTTATCCTGTTAAGTGACGCCATTATATCTACCGTCTTGTCCTCGCCTTCTTTGTTGTCATGCATTCTTTTCCTTGCCCCTTCCAGTGTCATGCCCCGTTCTTTGACAAGATGATGAATGATTTTGTAGTTCGCCACATCGGCAGAAGTAAAAAGTCTGTTCCCTTTCTTGTTGCGGACAGGTTTAATAAATTCACTGTAGGTGGTGGCCCAAAAACGTACCAGAGAAGTGTTTTCGCCCAACATTTCGGCCACCTCGCCAATTGTGTAATACATCTTTTCCATATCTCTTTAGTCTAAAGATTGACCTGTATTGTATGCTGTCAGCATGATCTGTCTGTATTCTCCGGGCATGACTTCCATGAAATAATAATGCACCGGATCCCTGACCTGTCCTTCTTGCTGGATTTCATAATGTAGATGTGGCATAAAAGACATGCCGGAAGATCCCACCCGGGCAATTACCATTCCTCTTTCCACGTATTGACCCTTTCTTACAAAAATATCGCTCAGATGGGCATATACCGTCTTGTATCCCCTGTAAGGATGCTCAATCTCCACCACATTTCCCCTCCCCCTTGCAGAACGGGACACATTCACCACACGCCCGTCAGCCGTTGCCAGAACATCGGTTCCCAGTCCAGCCAGAAAATCCATTCCTGTATGCTCCATGGGAATTTTATAAAAAGGATGTATCCTGCGTCCTATAGTTGCGCCCATGGCTTCCATGGGTGGTTGGCGTAACGGAAAAGCAGCCGGAAGATAAACCAGGCTGTCAATTTGCTCGTATATGCTGTTCCCGGCCATATACAAAGCGCGGGTGACCAGGGCAGCCCTTTGTTCCAATCCGGCTATTACCGAATCGGCATGATAAGCCAGCGCAAAAGAAGGGTCTTCAACAAGGGCCCGGTAATGAGAAATATCTACTTCCTGGTTCAATTCCAGGGGCGTTGAATGCAACACGGTTCCGTAAATATTTCTATCCCGCACGGCCAATTCTTCTATTACTTTATTCAGATTGTCCATTTCCCGGCTCAGTCTCTCATATTCATTTTGCATCAGTTCCGTTTCACGGACCAGGTTTCTTTCCGCCGGGGATAGTACAAACATACCAAAAACCAGATAGTACAACAAAGCCAGAGCTATGCTGCCCAGGAAAACCCAAAAGATGCGTTTTAAAACCGTTTTGATATTGGGACGCACTTTGGTGAATTCCAATTTTTCTTCATTGAACTGGTATTTGTTCATTTCAGGAAATTATTGGCGTCCGCCCAAGATTACCGCGTGGTAATCTTCTGTTGCAATATTGTTGTTGAAGTAATTGTACGGATTTACAGGCCGGCCCATATAAATCACTTCGTAATGAACATGGGGACCCGTGGATTTTCCCGTAGAGCCCAGAAGACCTATCTGTTCTCCGCGTTTTACCGGCTGGCCTTCATATACCAAGGCCTTATTCAGGTGGGCATAACGTGTTTTGTAACCAAATCCGTGGTCAATTAAAATATACCGGCCGTAACCGTTGTATTCATAACGGATGGTTTCCACTTTCCCGTCTCCGGTGGCATAAACCGGAGAATTGGTAGCCCCGGTAAGATCAATACCTTCGTGCATGCGTATATCTCCGTATACGGGATCTTTCCTGTATCCGAAGGCGCCTGACCACCTGAAATTCTTTGTATCTTCGGGAAGCGGCAAAATGGAAGGAATGCATTTGGCGACCTCCCCTGCCTGTCCGGCCACACGTTCCACATCGTCAAAAGACCTGGACTGGATGTACGCCTTCTTCATCAGTTTGTCAAAATTCAGTGCGGTATTCATCAAAAGGGCCGAGTTTTCCGCATATTCCAGATAAGGATACCGGTTGGTTCCTCCGAATCCGGCATCTCTGACTTCGGGAGGAATTTGCTCCATCCCAAAAATGTTACGGTAAATGTTGTTGTCCCTGACCTGCAAATCTTCCAGTTTCTTTTGGGATTGGGCCATTTGTTTGTTGATCAGATCCAGGTTGGAACGGGCATTGTTGTATTCCCTTTCCAGACGTACGGTACGCGGTGTTTTCAACTTCAGTCCTTCCGTGTAGAACACGTAATATCCCAAAGCAATAACCATACTTACCGGAAGTATGATCAACGCCCGTATAAGATAATAACGCAAAGAAGGTCTTTGCAGTTCGTAAGAAAGTGTTTCCGGATTGTATTTGTATTTTCTTCTCCCTGCCATTTAGTTTGTTAACACGTTATTAACGTGCAAAGATAAATATTTTTAGTAAAAAGCGGTATATTTGCCCGTTAATATTATTGAAAATGACCTCTGGCGAAATACGGAAAGCTTTCCTGAATTTTTTTGAAACGAAAGGACATACCATTGTGCCCTCGGCTCCTATGGTAATTAAGAACGACCCTACACTGATGTTTACCAATGCCGGTATGAACCAGTTCAAAGACTGGTTCCTGGGAAATGAGCCTGCCCTTTACTCAAGGGTTGCCGACACCCAAAAATGTTTGCGGGTAAGCGGGAAACATAACGATCTGGAAGAAGTAGGGCACGATACTTATCACCATACCATGTTTGAAATGCTGGGTAACTGGAGCTTCGGAGATTATTTCAAAGAAGAGGCCATCGCATGGGCCTGGGAATTGCTGCACGACGTTTTCAAACTGGATGCCGACCGTCTTTATGCCACGGTCTTTGAAGGAGCTCCCGATGACAACATCGCCGCTGATGACGAATCCCGTGTTCTTTGGAATCGTTTCCTGCCCGAAGACCGGATCATTGCCGGAAACAAAAAGGACAATTTTTGGGAAATGGGTGACACGGGACCTTGCGGTCCCTGCAGTGAAATACATATTGACTTGCGCCCTCCCGGAGACCGCGCCGTAATCCCCGGAGCCTCCCTGGTCAACACCGGACATCCTTTGGTTGTAGAAGTTTGGAACCTGGTCTTTATACAATACAACCGAAAAGCAGACGGCAAACTTGTTATGCTTCCCCAAAAACACGTAGATACCGGTATGGGACTGGAACGTTTGTGCGTAGCCATTCAGGGAAAATACAGCACCTATGATACAGACCTGTTTCAAAACCTGATAGGAGCCACCGGCAAGTTATGCGGAAAAGAATACGGACACGACAAGGACATTGACGTTGCCATGCGTGTAGTCGCAGATCATCTGAGAGCCATTTGTTTTTCCATAGCAGACGGCCAGCTTCCTTCCAATGTGAAAGCCGGGTATGTCATCCGCCGCATTCTTCGCAGGGCGGTACGTTACGGTTATACGTTCCTGGGTTTTGACAAACCGTTTTTATGTGACCTTGTCCCGGCCCTGATCACGGAAATGGGGCAAGCTTTTCCTGAACTGGAAAAACAAAAAGAGATTATTCAGAACATCATCCGCCAGGAAGAAGAGGCGTTCCTGCGTGCCCTGGACAAGGGTATCCGATTGTTTGAATATTTCACACGTGATAAAACCCTCAAGGAATTCAGCGGTAAAGACGCCTTTTTGCTTTACGACACATACGGGTTCCCTTTGGACCTGACCATTTTAATGGCCCGCGAAAAAGGGCTTCCTGTGAACACGGCAGAATTTGAAGAGGAACTGCAAGCGCAAAAAGACCGGGCGCGGAAAGCCACGCAAGCCAAAGAAGGCGACTGGATAGAACTCAGGCCTTTTATTCAGCCCGTTTTTTTGGGCTATGAAACAACCCGGGCTTACGCAAGGATCACCAGGTACAGAAAAGTAAAAGCAAAAAACAAGGAATATTTCCAAATAGTACTTGACCAAACCCCTTTTTATGCAGAAAGCGGCGGACAAACAGGAGATTCCGGTTATCTGGAAAATACACAGGGCGAAAAAGTCCGGATAACGGACACCATTAAAGAAAACAATCTGATCCTTCACATCGCATCAAAAATGCCGGAGAATCCGGAAACGGAATTTTATGCCGTTGTGGATGAAGAACGAAGGCAGGCAATAGCCAACAACCATACCGCCACACACCTGCTCCACTATGCACTCAGAAAAGTGCTGGGACCTCACATTGAACAAAAAGGTTCACACGTATCTCCTGACGGACTCCGTTTTGATTTTTCGCATTATGCACGTCTTGAACCGGAAGATATAAAAAAGACGGAGCGCTTGGTTAACAGCCTTATCCGAAGCAACATATCTCAAGAAACCCTGCAGGATATTCCCCTGGAAGAAGCCCGCCAGATGGGAGCCATGGCTTTATTCGGTGAAAAATACGGGGAAAAAGTCAGGGTGATCCGTTTTGGAGATTCCGTAGAATTGTGCGGAGGCACACATACCAAAGCAACCGGGAACATAGGTATGTTCAAAATATTGAGCGAAAGTGCCATCGCGGCAGGTGTACGCAGAATAGAAGCCATAACGGGACTCGCCGTGGAAAGAAAAATGGAAGAGCTGGAAACAATCCTGTCAGGTATCCGCAACATGATGAACGACAATCCCGATGTGATAACCTCATTAAAAAAGCTGGTCCGGGAGAACGATGATCTGAGGAAAGCCATGGAACAAAACATGCGTGAACGGGCTGCAGCTCTGCGGGAATCACTCTGGGAACAAAGAACCGAGTTGAACGGCATCCAATTTGTATCACTTAGGGGCGTATATATGCCTGAATTAATAAAAGACCTGGCTTTCTCCTTCCGCAGCGGAACATCAGGCAATATGGCCTTTGCTGCCGCATACGAACACAACGGCAAGGCTAACCTCACCGTGCTGCTGTCAGATGATTTGGTTAAAGCCGGATGGAATGCCTCTGAAATAATCCGGAAGGCATCCCGCCACATAAGCGGAGGAGGAGGAGGACAGGATTTTTACGCAACGGCAGGCGGGAAGGATCCGAATGGCTTACAAGCCGCACTGGACACCATTGCCGATGCCTTGAAGAACCCTTAAACAATATAAGCCGGTGAAAATTTTTGACCGTTTCCTGGTCCGTTCATTCCTGGGGCCTCTGTTTCTGACAATTTTCATAGTACTTTTTGTACTTGTATTGCAGTTTCTGTGGGTATACATTGATGAGCTGGTTGGAAAAGGACTCGGGTTGAAAGTGATCCTGGAATTTCTTTTCTGGGGAACATGTACCGTTATCCCAATGGCACTTCCCCTGGCTACTCTTTTAGCCTCCATCATGACAATGGGAAATCTGGGTGAATTCAATGAATTGCTTGCCATGAAAGCAGCCGGGATCCCTTTGCAGCGCATCATGCGTCCGTTGATTATTCTTTCGTTTTTCATTTCCATAGGAGCCTTTTTTGCAGCGAATAACCTGATGCCGCTGGCTTACAAAAACATTTTTGCCTTGCGTGATGATATTTCCCGCACAAAAGAAGAGATACGCATCCCTACCGGGATCTTTTACAACGGAATTGACAATTACAGCCTGCGGGTGGAAGACAGGAACGAGGAAACAGACATGTTGTATGATGTGATGGTATACAACCACAGTGCCCGCAGAGGAAACACCAGCGTTACCCTGGCCGATTCCGGGGCTCTGAGACTTACCGAGGACAAGAAAAACATCATTTTCACCCTGTATAGCGGAGAATCCTACGAAGAAGGCGACAGGCAGTCGTCAGCAGATACGTCTTTTGCCATGCAGCGGATAAAATTTGAAAAACAGGATATTATCATTGAACTGACTAATTATGCTTTCCAGCGCAGGGACGGAGACCGGTTCGGGAACGACGTTATGGCCCAGGGACTGAGCAGCCTGGCACACAGACGGGACTCTCTTGATTCACTCTATTCCATTGCACACAGCCAGTTTCTCAAGCGCATGCTCATTACCGGGGGGCTTACTTATGCCCTACAACTGGACACCGCCAACAAGCAGGAATTTAAAGGATATTTTTCGCTGGATACGCTCCCAAACCTGGAAGAACACCCGCATTATGCAGATCTGATGAACAGGGCCATCGGAAAAGTTGACCAGTTGTCCAATCAGGTGGATGCATTTGTTGTTGAAGAATTCCAGATACATTTGCCCCTTAGGAGAACCCGGGTGGAATGGTACCGGAAATTCACGGTGGCTTTCGCCTGTTTTATTTTCTTTTTCATTGGTGCTCCTCTGGGAGCCATCATCCGTAAAGGCGGATTGGGCACACCCGTGATTGTGTCAATGTTGTTTTTTGTAGTTTATTATGTCATTGATATCTCGGGGAAAAAACTAGCTACAGACGGCTCGGTATCGGCAGCTATGGGCACCATGATCTCGGCACTGGTACTATTGCCAATCGGGGTTTTCCTCACGTATAAAGCCACCACCGACTCGGCATTATTCAACAAAGATGCGTATCTTGTTTTTTTGAAAAAGATCAGAAAACACATACCGTTTGGCCATGACAAACACAAAAAACAAACCTGAGATCGTATTTATGGGAACTCCCGGCTTTGCTGCCGGAATCCTTTCACTGCTTGTAGAAAAGGGATATCCCGTCAAAGGAGTAGTCACGGTTCCCGACAAACCCGCCGGAAGAGGCATGACAGCACGAGCTTCTTCCGTAAAAACCACTGCCTTGCAGTTTGGCATACCTGTCCTGCAGCCGGAGTCATTGAAGGAAGACTCTTTTTTGGAAACACTCAGGCAATGGAACGTCCCTGTTTTTGTAGTTGTGGCCTTTCGCATGTTGCCTCGTTGTGTCTGGGAAATACCCTCCTGCGGCTGTTTTAACCTTCATGCATCGTTGTTGCCGCAATACCGGGGTGCCGCCCCCATCAATCATGTTTTGATCAACGGAGAGCAGGAAACAGGGGTAACCACCTTCCTGATTGATGATCATATGGATACCGGCGCTATTCTCTTACAGGAATCGGTTCCGGTTGATCCCGGGGACAACGCCGGTTCGTTGCACGACAAACTGATGCTGGCCGGAGGTCCGCTGGTTGCCAAAACGATCGATGGCTTGTGTGACGGGTCCCTGAAAGCCACTCCTCAACCCCTTGTTTCCAAAGGAGATCTGAAAACAGCCCCCAAAATTTCCCGGGACACGTGCCGCATAGACTGGCAACATGATCCCGTTATGATTGCAAACCTTATACGTGGCTTAAGTCCTTATCCGGCTGCTTTCTCAACGCTAAAAACCGAAGATTCGGTTCAGGATGTTAAAATTTTCAGTGCCCGGGCAGAATGGGCAACCCATTCGGATGCTCCCGGCAACATTGTCACAGATAACAAAAAAACCATGAAGGTGGCATGCAAAAACGGGTATGTGCACATACTGGAGATACAGGCCCCCGGGAAAAAAAGACTGGAAACACCTGCTTTTCTGGCGGGATTTAGAAATACCCGCAAAGCAACTTTTTTGTAACATGAAGAATCAGGCAGTAATACTGGCCCAGGGAGCTTATCCTTCTCACCCGTATCCTTTGCAGCTATTGCATGAGGCAAAAATGCTCGTATGTACCGACGGTGCCGTGAACAACCTCAAAGGCAGGGAGCCTGATATTGTGGTTGGAGATCTGGATTCGTTGTCGGACCGGATGAAAGAACGGTATGCATCCCGTTTGGTCATCAATAAGGACCAAAACACGAATGACCTTACCAAAGCCGTAAAGCTGTGTCACGAAAAAGGGATCCGTGCTGTAACCATTCTGGGAGCTGCCGGTTTGAGGGAAGACCATATGCTGGGCAACATTTCGTTACTGGGTGATTACGCCCGTATGATGGAAAAGGTACGCATGGTAACGGATTACGGCACTTTTTGGGCCTACACTGACAAAACATCCCCGACATCAGGGTTTACGGGTTTTTCACTCCGCTGCATAAAAGGCAATCCCGTTTCCTTTTTTGGTCTGGACCCCGCCTTACAACTAAAGGTTAAAGGGGTGCAATATCCTGTTGAAAACGTTATTTTTGACGCGTTGTGGAAAGCCACTCTGAACACGTGCACCGGCAACCGTCTGGAAGTGCAATTCCGGAACGGGCCCCTGCTCATCTATATGATACATCCTGCTATCTTTCAGGAAGCCCCGGACATTTGGGAAGAATAGCCGATTTTCGGCTTACGGCATAAGATCCGAATATTCCCAGAGCACCCCCGGTAATATTTCCCGTGACATTTCCCCTTGGACCGGAGAAAAGCGGGAAATGCTGGTTTTTTTCAATTTTTGCTTCTTGCAAAAACCTGTAATATTCTTTACTGAGTGTTTGTAATTCAACCGTTAGCACATCCCCTGAATAAAGGTCGTATGTTTCTCCGTTATCCCAAACGAGTGATTCTGTAAGAATCCATTCAGGTATGGGGTAACGAATGTAGGACCCGTCTTGAGAGTAATCGTTCAGTGAATGGACGTAATACCGTAATATTCTGTTGCTATAAAGATCGTCATTGATCCAGAGTGCCGCTCCGTAATAATCTTCTCCGGGAGTATCCTGAAATCCGGCCAGCAGTATAAAGGGAACATCAACTTCTCCCGGGATCAGCGATCTTACCGACAACGATTCCAAAACATGAATATAGGGAACTGTAGTAGTAGCGGAATAGTATTCCTCCTGTCCGTCTCCGTCAAAATCTATCCACACTTCCAGCAAGTAAGTTTCTCCTTCAACGGCGGCAAAATTTCCTCCGGTCGTATAGATGCCGGGAGCATCCCTGATCAATACCATGTCATTAAGGAGAACACGGGCTGCATCAATATTTACAGGTAAGTCCGTCCCAAAATAAGGAACGGTGGAAGAAATCTCGATGATCTGGTAGCCGGGTTCGGTGGACAATGTCCCCGTAATCACCAATTTCGGGTTCATATCGTCTCCTTCCAGTTCTATAGGCTCGGTACACCCGTTTGCCCCACCCAAAACGGTCAGCAGTAGAATGACGGTATATATGATCTTTGTGTACTTCATATTTCTAAAAACTGAAATTCCATGTTATTGAAGGCACCACGCTAAAGAGATAGGTCATCTCCAGGTATTGTTCCCCGGTGGGTTTCATCCGGAAATTGATGGCCCACGGGTTTTTTCTTCCGTAAAGATTGTATACGGAAATATTCAAGGAATTTTTCCACCTTCTGTTCATGTTTCCCAGCTTGATGGTCAGCGAGGCGTCCATTCTGTGATAATCGGCTATACGGTATGAATTTCTTTCCGTATATACCGGAATTAATTCGTTATAGAACCAATAACGTCCTTCGGGCAAGGTAACGGGTTGCCCGGTGGCATAAATCCAATTGAGTGATGCCTGCAAACGGGACGAGATGTCGTAAAACAAAACCAAGTTGATATTATGAGGCCTGTCTGAAGGAGAGCGGTATTTCCGGCCGTTGTTTACCCCCGGAATGGTTCTGAATGAACGCGACCAGGTATAGCTGATCCATCCGGTCAGAGCTCCTTTGTTCCTTCTTACAAGAAACTCGGCCCCGTAGCTCTTCCCTGTTCCAAAACGGAGTTCCGTTTCAATTTTATCATACAACAACAAGTTGGGATGGTCCTTAAAGTCCAGGACATTGTCCAGATCTTTGTAAAACAGCTCTACGGAAGCTTCGTAATCTTTTCTGAAAAGTGTGGCAAAGACTCCTGCAGAAACCTGGTGCGAAGACTGCGGTTTTATGCAGGGACTGGACGGTATCCATATTTCCATGGGAGATCCTGCCGAGGAGAAGGACAGCAAATGAACGTACTGGAGTGTTCGTGCATAAGCAGCCTTGATTGAAATGTTGGGTGAAATCAGGTAAGAAATCCCTAACCTCGGTTCCAGGCCGTATTCATGATGAAAGAAATCGCCAGAAGGGATGTCTTGTCCATCTTCCTCAATAAGGTTGTAGTTTTCATCCACCCTGTAAAACGTAGTCGGGCCAACATTATCAAAGCGATTCAGCCGTAAGCCGTAACGCAGTTCCATTTTTTCGTTAAAAAGCTTATGCTCATTGGAAAAATACAACACATTGACAAATCCCTGCCGTCGGGACATGGTAATATCCTGTTCTATCTGCACCCCGCTTTCCAGTTCACCTATTCCCTTAGCTTTGCCCGGTTGGAACCATTGAAAATTAGAGGTATACCCAAACTCAAAAAGGTGTTCCGGAGCCGGCATGTACGAAAAATCCAGACGCATCCCGGCATCCCGGATCCGGGAAACCCACTCCATTTCCATTTCGTTGGTGCTGCCTTTAAACTCGTAATCATAATTGGTATAAGTCGCATGCAGTTTCATAAAGAAACGATCCGAAAACGTGTGGTTCCAATTTACGGCAGCTACAGAATTCCCGAATTTCACGCCCATATCCGAGACCGCAAATTTATCACGGCCGTTGTATAAAGTCACGTAAACGTAATTGTTATCATTTATCCTCCAGCGTATCCTGCCGTTCAGATCGTAAAAATGAATGGTGGCATTTTTGACCAATTCATTCTTTGCCAGGGGCAGAAAAAGGTCCGCATAGGTACGTCTTCCTGCAGCCAGGTAAGTCAACCGATCTCCCGCCACACTTCCCTGTACGGCTAGTTTGCTTGATATCAAACCTATTCCTCCATTCACCGAAAAACGGCCTTCACCATCGGCCGGTATTACGTCCAGTAAAGAAGAAAGACGTCCGCCAAAACGGGCCGGTATGTCTCCTTTGTACAAAGTCATATCATTTACGGCATCGGAGTTGAAAATGGAAAAAAATCCCAACATATGGGAAACATTGTACAAAGTGGCATTGTCAAACAGGATCATATTCTGGTCAGGACTCCCTCCGCGAACGTGAAACCCGCTGCTTCCTTCAGAAGCGGCCTGTACTCCGGGTAGCATCTGAACCACTTTTAGCAGATCCACTTCCCCGAACAATGTAGGGACCCTCCGAATCACTTCCGCATCTATTCGTTCTATGCTCATCTCGGCCCTGCGGAGCCTTGTGCCGGCACTTTCGGCAAAAACGGTTACTCCTTCAAGATAGTATGAAAGGGGCTTGAGGAAGAGCAACGTGTCTTTATTTTTGTCAAGCAATATTTCCTGTGTCCGTGTTTCATAACCGATATAGGAAACTTCCAGTTTAAGAGGGCCTTCGGGAAGATTCAAAACAAAGTGTCCCCTTGAATCAGTCAGCGTCCACGCATCACTCCCTTCCAGCACCCTGACAACGGCTCCCGTCAGAATCTCTCCCTCTTGTGCATCCATGACTTTCCCGGACAAGGTATGTTTTTCCTGTGCCTGCAAGCCTTTTGCCGGCAACATCAATCCCAGAAAGATCCCTAAAACTATACTAACCGTAAAATATCGCTTCATTTATCCTGAATATGTACATAAAAAGGAGAACACACGCGTCCTCCTTTTTCTTACCCGACTCGCGTCAGGTTGATGTTGTAACATTGGCTACAGTTCAATACTGGGGCGGAACTTAACAACTTTTTTAGCTTTGATTTTAATGGTGGCCCCGGTACGAGGATTACGTCCTGTCCTTTCGCCCCTGTGTCCCACAACAAATGAGCCAAACCCGACAAGAGTAACTCTTTCACCTTTTTTCATGGCTTTGGTTGTTGTGGCAAGAAAAGCGTCCAGTGCTTTTTTTGAATCAACTTTTGAAAGTCCGGATTCTGCAGCCATTGCGGCAATAAGATCTGCTTTGTTCATAATAGTAAATATTAGGTTAAATGAATGTTTTCATAAGGCATCTGCCACAAATCTAACACTTTTTTATTTTGTTTCCAATAGTTTGCAGCAATTCAGCCTCTTGTTTCTCCAGATTTTTGACAAATTTTCCGTAAGATCCCGAACGGGGAAAGAGGGGTTTGTGCGCAAAAGAGGTATTAAGCTTGTGCATTTCCTTTACCAGAGCCCTGGTTTCCTGATCTGCAGCAGCTTCCAGAAAGCGGTCCCGGATGTAAGCGGTGGTTTCCTGTGTCAGGTGGCAGCGGTCGGGTCCGTAAAACCTGTAATCACGCAATTCGTCCATTACCAGTTCGTAGGATGGAAAGTACCAAATATTGGAAAACCTTTCCTGCAATCGCTTTACGGCAAGATGAAGGGATGCCTTGCTCAATTGGTTGCCGTGGGCCCCGTCAGCCAGATGACGTATGGGACTGACGGTCATGATCCATGTTTTATCCCGGTTCCTTTCAATGACAGGGGCAAATATTTCATCAATTTCCTCCGGTTCTAAAAATACACGATCAAAAAGACGCGCCGGCATTTTGTGGCAGTTGGCCACTACCGATCCGTTGTATTTATAAACCCAGGCCGTTCCAAAAGTAATGACAATTATATCGGCTTTCTTGAAAAAGCACGAAGCTTCCTTAAGACCGGCATTGGCGTTTTCCAAAAAAGCCTCCGGCGTTTCCCTTGAAAATGAAGTATGATGCCACAAAGAACCGAAAGCTTCATAAGGGAATTGCATCACATCTTCCATTTTAATGAATCCGGGGTTTTCCAGGCGTTCCAGGGCGGAAGCAATGGAAGCCGGGTTAAACAACGGGCCAAAAGCGTCTTTGGCCACCTGAAAATGCAGATCCTTCATTTGTTGTGCCATTTCCTGTGCAAAACAAGATCCCGCAAACAAGAACCTGTTGGCATAAGAAAGCGGATGTTGTAAGTATTCTGTTGTTATTTTTGTTTGCCATTCCATATGCGCAAAGTTAGCATTTTGTTTATCTTTGCGCAGTTACTCCAAAAACCATCCTTGTGAAAAAAGTTCTATTTCTTCTCTTCTGTATGGTGTTATCGGTAAATGTCATGCAGGCACAAAACGATTCCACGCTTGTGGTTCAATCCGGCACAGAAATCCTGGAAGCAGAGAATCCTTACCAGGGCATCTTGGAAAGCCGGCAATTTGTCTTCAACATAAAGTCCATACTCAGAGGTTTGCTGGGTATTTTTTCCCTGTTATTGATTGCCTGGCTTTTCAGCACAGACAGGCGCCACGTCAGCTGGCGCACCGTGGGAATAGCCCTTGCCCTGCAACTGCTCATTGCTATTGGGATCCTTTCCGTACCTGCCGTACAGATGGTTTTTGATGTCTTCGGGAGGGCATTTGTCAAAGTCCTGGACTGGACAAGAGCAGGATCTGAATTCCTGTTCGGTTCGTTGATGGACCAAAGTCGGTTCGGCTATGTTTTTGCCTTCCAGATACTGCCCACTATCATATTTTTCTCTGCCCTCACCTCCCTTTTGTTTTATTGGGGAGTCATTCAGAAAGTAGTATGGGTGATGGCCTGGGTCTTTACTAAACTTATGCGCATATCCGGAGCCGAGAGTCTTTCAACTGCCGGGAACATTTTCCTTGGCCAGACAGAAGCCCCGCTGCTTGTTAAGGCATACATTCCAAAAATGACAAAGTCCGAGGTCATGCTTGTCATGACAGCCGGCATGAGTACCATGGCCGGCGGGGTATTGGCCGCTTACATCGGGATGTTGGGCGGGGGAGATCTTCAAATGAGCGTAGCCTTTGCCAAACACCTTCTTTCGGCATCGGTTATGGCTGCGCCCGGAGCCATAGCCATGGCAAAGATCCTTGTGCCGCAGACTGAAACCATTGACAATTCGGTCAGCGTTTCCAAAGAGAAAATGGGAAAAAGTGCGTTGGATTCCATAGCAAACGGATCTATTGACGGACTAAAACTGGCTGCAAACGTAGCTGCCATGTTATTGGTCTTTTACGCATTGATCGCCGGAGCAAATTACATATTCGGGAAAGTGGGACAATGGACGCATCTGAACAATCTGATTGCCGACTGGACAAACGGAATGTATGACAGCCTGTCAATGGAATGCATTCTTTCTTATCTTTTTGCCCCTGTTATCTGGCTTACAGGTGTTACCGGACAAGACATTGCCCTGGTCGGGCGTTTGCTTGGAGAAAAACTTATTATGACTGAATTTGTCGGATACAGCAGCCTGGCACAAATGATTCAGGCAGGTTCTTTTGTAAGCACAAAATCCCTGATCATTTCCACCTATGTATTATGCGGGTTTGCCAATTTTGCTTCTGTAGGAATACAGATAGGAGGAATAGGAGGAATAGCTCCCAACCAAAGGCATTTGCTGGCCAAATACGGCTTCAGGGCACTGCTGGGAGCCACATTGGCCGGGTTGCTCTCGGCTTCCATGATCGGCATGTTCCTATAGAATTTACAACGTACCAATGATCCACGCCAGGTATGCGGCATAGACGGCCAGCAGGATGATGCCGTGTATTCTTTTTAATGTGTGCTTTTTGCCGAGTCCTGCAAAAATCAGTACAAGAAGACTTCCCGAGGCTGCTACGGCAGCATCGGCAACCAGATTGGGATACATGGGCAGGGGCCGGATCACGGCACTTACTCCCAATACCAGGAAAACGTTGAATATGTTGGATCCGATAATATTTCCCACGGCAATGTCGGAGCTTTTTTTGTAGGCAGCGGCCACGGAGGTGGCCAACTCGGGAAGCGACGTTCCAAGGGCCACGATCGTTACCCCCACTACTGCCTGGCTTACGCCCCACGACACAGCCAGGTTTACCGCGGAACGGACGATCATCTCGGCCCCGATGGCAAGACAGGCCAAACCGCCAACCACCAAAGAAACAGCTTTTGCAATGCCCATCGGCTTGTAGTTTTCATCTGCCACAGGCGCTTTTCCTTTTTTCCCCAGGTAAAATATATAAAATATGAACAGCGTAAAACAAAGCAGGAGAAACACCCCGTCCAGGCGGGACAGTCCTTTTACCGGTGAGAGGAACATGCCGCTGCCCAAAACGAGTACTGCAACGGCAGCAAACAAACTCAGGGGTATCTCTACCCGGATGGTCGACCGTTGTGCCAACAAAGGATAAAACAGGGCAGACATGCCGAGTATAACAAACGTATTGATGGAGTTGCTTCCCAGCACATTGGTCAGTGCAATTTCATTGCTTCCCTCGATTGCTGCCACCACATTGACCACCAGTTCAGGAGCGGAAGTGCCAAAAGCCACTACCGTCAAACCGATCACCAGGTTTGAAATATTGAGTTTCGCGGCCAGGCCCGTGGCTCCGTTTATCAAAAAATTGGCGCCTCCGGTTAAAAGAACAAAGCCCGCAATGATCAACAGATAATCCATCTCACTTCAACAATTTTACTTTCAGATTCCTTAGCATGTCGTCAGCCATGGCATCAATGTCCCAGACAGGGTTCCATCCCCATTCTTCACGAGCACATGTATCATCCATGTAATCGGGCCAGGAATCCGCTATGGCTTGTTTTACGGGATCCACCCGGTAGGTCATCTTAAAATCAGGGACACGGCGCCGGATAACTTCGTAAAGCTCCCTGGGGCAAAAGCTCATGGCCGTAATGTTGAAACTGTTCCGGTGCTTCAATCGTGAAGGATCTGCTTCAATCAGGCCACTGCATGCCTGCAGGGCATCCGGCATATACATCATGTCCATGTAAGAATTGTGAGGAATGGGACATGTGTAGGATTCACCCTTAACGGCCGCGTAAAATATCTCTACGGCATAATCGGTAGTACCTCCTCCGGGAAGCGTCCCGTGAGATATAATGCCCGGAAAACGGACACTGCGAGTGTCTACGCCAAACCTTGAATAATAATAATCGGACAACAATTCTCCCGATACTTTACAAACCCCGTATATGGTATTTGGTCGCATCACGGTATCTTGCGGAGTTCCGTTTGAGGGAGTGTTGCTTCCGAATGCGCCTATTGAACTGGGGGTGAAAACTCCGCATTTGTATTCCCTGGCCAATTCCAGGCTGTTGAGCAGAGCTCCCATATTGACGTGCCATGCTGTCTGCGGATCTTTTTCTCCTGTTGCCGAGAGTACGGCAACCAGGTTGAAAATCCAGTCAGGTCTGTATTTCTTAATCACCGATGCGTACGCCCGTGCATCCAGTGCATTTAAACATTCAACACGAACTTTTTCCGATAATTTCTCACACACCTGGGGACGCAATTCGGCAGCAATTACGTGGTCTTCCCCGTATAGCTGTTGCATATGCGGGATCAATTCCGTTCCAATCTGCCCTCCGGCTCCGACAATTAAGATAGTTTTACTCATATAGATATCAGGTTTTATATCCTTATTTTGGTGCCAGGCGGTACAATACCAATGCAATCATCGCATAGAGTACATTGGGGATCCACAATGCAATGGCCGGCGGCAATGCATCTGCGTGAACAAACATTTCCGAAAACCTCAGGAACAGAATATAGGAAAAACTCAGGGCAATCCCGATCCCGATATTTAAGCCTATACCTCCTCTTCTTTTGCGTGAGGACAAGGCAACTCCCATGATCGTAAGAATAAAGGACGAGAACGGAATAGCCAACCTTGAGTTTTTCTGGATCAGGGCGAATTTAATATTTGTATCTCCCCTCATTCTGAGCGTTTCAATAAAACGGTTCAGCTGGCTGAGGTTGAATTGTTCCACAGATTCTTTACGGCGGACCAGGTCCGCTCCCGTTATGTCTATCAGGGTATCCAGCTGTCTGCCCCAGGTTACTTTATGTGCCGTATCGGAAAAACGGCGGATGTTGTATTCATTCAGGCGCCATTTCCCGGAAGTGGAATCCCAACGCGCAGTTTCTGCCGAAAGTTTTGAAATCAGTTCGTTGCCCCGGAAGGTTTCCAGTGTGAAACGTATGGCTGTGTTGTTCCACGTATTGTAAGATTCAATATAAACATAAGACCCGGGTTCAACCTGGTAATGAATGTTGCGGTTGTATTCCGTTCTTGTTTTCAGATAACGTTCTTCAAATGCCAGGCGGTTCTTGTTTGCAGGAGGTATTACAAACCAGTTCAAGGCCAAAGAGAGCACGGCAATGAACAAAGCAGACAAAATATAGGGATACATGATCCGGTTGAAACTGATACCTCCGCTGAGCATAGCAATGATCTCGCTGTGTCCGGCCAGTTTTGAAGTAAAGAAAATCACGGAAATAAAGACGAACAGCGGAGAAAACATATTCATGAAATACGGGATGAAATTCATGTAATAGTCAACCACTACAGCGCGAAGGGGGGCTTCTTTATCTACAAAATCATCAATCTTTTCACTGATATCAAAAATGATAACGATACCAATTATAATGAGAATAGCAAAAAAATACGTGCCAATAAATTTCCGTATTATATACCAATCCAATGTGGTAATATGGAAATTGTACGGTCGTTTGTTGTCTTTATTTTTTTGCATTAGAGCCTTGTTTCCAAACGTTTAACCATTTGATTTTTCCAGATTGTAAAATCCCCGGCTTCAATATGTTCCGCAGCTTCTTTAACCAGTTGCAAATAAAACGCCAGATTATGCAGGCTGGCAATCTGGGGCCCCAGCATTTCACCTGCGACAAATAAGTGTCTCAGATAGGCCCGCGAATAAGTCCGGTCCACAAAAGATGTCCCTTTGTCATCAACAGGAGAAAGGTCATCTGCCCATTTCCGGTTTTTGATATTTACAATACCGTCCCGAGTAAACAACATGCCGTTCCGTCCGTTTCTTGTGGGCATTACACAGTCAAACATATCAATGCCCCGGGCAATACCTTCCAGAATGTTGGCGGGAGTTCCCACTCCCATCAAATAACGGGGTCTGTCTTTTGGTAAATACGGGTCTACCGTTTCAATCATCTGATACATAACCTCGGCCGGCTCGCCCACGGAAAGTCCCCCGATGGCATACCCCTGGGCATCCAGCCCGGCGGCATGTTCCGCAGCTTGTTTTCTCAATTCGGGGTAAGTACATCCCTGTACAATAGGGAAATAAGCCTGACTGTACCCGTACAAATCCCGTGTCCGGTGAAAATGCGTCATTCCCCTCTCAAGCCATTGTTGTGTTAGAAACATAGAATCGCGGGCATAGTCGTAAGTCGCATCTCCGGGAGTGCATTCATCAAGGGCCATAATGATGTCGGCCCCAATGATACGCTGCACATCTACAGTTTTTTCCGGTGAAAAGAAATGTCGGGATCCGTCAATGTGGGATTGAAAATAGTACCCTTCGGGAGTAAGCTTGCGTTTTGCGGCCAATGAAAAGACCTGGTATCCTCCGCTATCTGTTAAAACAGGCTTGTCCCAACTGCAAAATTTATGGAACCCGCCTGCTTTGCCAATAATGTCAGTACCCGGACGCAAATACAGATGATACGTATTACCCAGAATGATCTGCGCTTTGGCGTCTTCTGTCAGCTCTTTGTGGAACAGACCTTTCACCGTAGCCAACGTCCCTACGGGCATGAATATGGGCGTATGGATCTCTCCGTGATCCGTGTCTATCCGGCCGGTTCTTGCTGCACTTTCCGGGTCGCAATTCACTACAGTGAAATTCATCTTGCAAAGATAGGTCTTCCTGCATAAAAAAATATTCCCGGAAAAATTTCCCGGGAACATTTTCTATTAATCCGCTTACTCCTTTTCGGTTTCGGCAGAAGTTTCTTCTGTTTTTTCCTCCGTCACGGTTTCTTCAACCGGCTGCTCTACTTTCTTTTCTGCAGGTTTTGGTGCGGGTTTTTCTGCAGGTGCTTCTGTTTCGGTTTTTGCCTTGGCCGTTTTTGAACGTCCGCGACGTGTCGTTTTCTTTACTTCCTTTTTGGTTGATCCGGCAAGAGCGGTTTCGTTGAAATCAACGAATTCAATCATAGCCATATCTGCGGCATCACCGGCGCGGAAGCCTGTTTTCAGAATACGTGTATATCCTCCCGGACGATCGGCTATCTTAGGAGCCACCACCCGGAAGAGTTCACTCACGGCATCTTTGTCTTTCAGGTAGGAAAAGACGGTACGGCGTGAATGTGTCGTATCCAGTTTGGATTTTGTAATAAGCGGTTCCACGTAAATGCGCAATGCCTTGGCTTTTGCTACAGTAGTTTCTATGCGCTTATGAAGTATAAGGGACGAAGCCATATTGGCCAACATGGCCTTCCGGTGAGCGGTTTTGCGTCCCAGGTGGTTAATTGTCTTTCTGTGTCTCATGTTTCTTTACTTTCTTTTCAATATTGTACTTGGTCACGTCTATTCCAAAAGAGAGATCCAGACGCTCCATAAGCATATCAATTTCAGTGAGTGATTTTTTTCCGAAGTTGCGGAATTTCATCAATTCGTGACGGGGTACGGAAACCAAATCTGCAAATGTTTCAATCTCGGCAGCTTTCAGGCAATTCAGAGCTCTGACGGAAAGTTCCATATCAGAGAGCTTTGTTAACAGAAGCTGACGCATACGCAAAGATTCTTCATCCAGTTCCGTACTGACATCTTCCTGCGGAAGTTCCAGGCTGATACGCTCGTCGGAAAAAAGCATAAAATGGTGGATCAGTATCCTGGCCGCTTCTTTCAGTGCATCTTTCGGGTGAATTGACCCGTCAGTGGTAACTTCGATATTCAGTTTTTCGTAATCGGTTTTCTGTTCAACACGCCAGTAATCCATAGAATAATTCACATTCTTGATAGGAGTATAAATGGCATCCATGGCGATTAACCCGAACGGTGCGTTTTCAATCCGGTTTTCTTCGGCAGGTACATACCCGCGTCCTTTGCCAATATGCAATTCCATGGTAAGGGAAACTGAAGTATCCATGTTGCAGATCACAAAGTCCGGATTGAGTACCTTGAAAGACGTAAGCTGCCTGGAAATCTCACCTGCAGTAAAAACGTCCTTTCCTTTAACAGTCACTCTGACCGTTTCTTCATCCACACCTTCGATCATTCTCTTGAACCGCACCTGTTTCAGGTTGAGAATGATATCCACTACATTTTCCATCACTCCGGGGATGGTTGCAAATTCGTGTTCAACACCGTCAATCCTGACGTATGTCAGTGCGTATCCTTCCAATGAGGACAACAGTATTCTGCGCAATGCATTTCCGATGGTCGTGGCGTATCCGGGTTCCAGGGGACGGAACTCAAAACGTCCGAACGTATCGGTTGCTTCAAGCATAATTACTTTATCGGGTTTTTGAAATGCTAAAATGGCCATTGTAGAATTTTAAAATGTTACTTGGAGTACAACTCCACGATTAATTGCTCATTGATAGTTTCAGGGATCTCGGTCCTGTCGGGGAAGTTCAAAAACTTACCTGAAACGGAAGCGGCATCCCATTCTATCCAGGGATATTTGCTTACTGAACGGGATATATTCTCCTGAATAACTTCCAGGTTCTTGGAACGTTCCCTTACAGCAACTATGGCACCCGGACGAATAAGGGCCGAAGGAATGTTGCATACTTTCCCGTCTACGGTTATATGACGGTGAGTCACCAATTGGCGTGCTGCGGGTCTGGAAGGAGCTATTCCCATACGGAATACAATGTTGTCCAGGCGACTTTCCAGTAAAAGCAGAAGGTTCTCACCTTTGCGGCCTTTCATGGAAGACGCTTTTTTGAACAAATTGTGGAACTGGCGTTCTAAAATACCGTAAGTATATTTTACTTTTTGCTTTTCTTTAAGCTGGATACCGTATTCCGACGTTTTTTTACGTTTCTTCATCATCCCGTGTTGTCCGGGAGGATAATTCTTACGTTCGTAATTTTTATCCGGTCCGTAAATCGGTTCTCCGAATTTACGGGCTATTTTTGTTTTTGGGCCTGTATATCTTGCCATCTTCTTTCTTTTTTATTGATCAACAATTATACCCTGCGGCGTCCTTTGGGACGGCATCCGTTGTGAGGCAGAGGGGTTACATCTATGATTTCCATAATTTCAATACCGGCTCCGTGGATCGTGCGTATGGCAGACTCGCGGCCCGATCCGGGTCCTTTAACATATGCCTTTACTTTGCGTAATCCCAGGTCGTAAGCAACTTTGGCGCAATCGGCAGCAGCTGTCTGGGCAGCATAAGGGGTGTTTTTCTTGGATCCCCGGAATCCCATTTTTCCGGCGGAGGACCAACTGATAACCTGTCCTTCGCTGTTAGCCAGGGTCACGATCACATTGTTGAATGTAGAAGAAATGTGTGCTTGTCCGTAAGCATCCACTTTGACCACTTTCTTCTTGTTGGAAGTATTTGATTTTTTTGCCATAATCTCAGTTGTTATTTGGTTGCTTTCTTCTTGTTAGCCACCGTTTTTTTACGTCCTTTACGGGTACGTGCGTTGTTTTTGGTGGTCTGACCGCGTACCGGCAATCCTATACGATGACGGATGCCTCTGTAGCAACCGATATCCATCAACCTTTTGATATTCATTTGTACGGAAGAACGAAGTTCTCCTTCAATTTTGTATTCTTCCGTAATCAGCGAACGGATGGCTGCGATCTGATCGTCATTCCAATCCTTCACTTTTGTGTCAAAATCGATCCCCGCTTTGCTCAGGATATCCCGGGCAGAGCTGCGACCAATCCCGTAGATATAGGTCAGTCCTATTTCTCCGCGTTTGTTATTGGGTAAGTCAACTCCGGCTATACGTGCCATAATTTATAATACTTTTTGATTTTACTGGTTTTTATCCCTGACGCATTTTGAACTTGGGGTTCTTTTTGCAAATTACGTACAAACGTCCTTTACGTCTTACGATTTTACAATCTTCACTGCGCTTTTTAACGGATGCTTTTACTTTCATTGTAGTAATCTTTAAACATAATTACTTATACCTAAAGGTTATGCGGCCTTTAGTAAGATCATAGGGAGACATTTCTACCCGAACCCTGTCCCCGGGTAGTATACGGATGTAGTGCATCCTCATCTTTCCCGAAATGTGCGCAATTATCACATGTCCGTTATCCAGCTCCACACGAAACATGGCATTGGACAGGGCTTCAATAATTACACCTTCTTTTTCTATTGCAGATTGTTTGGGCATTTTGTTAATCCTTTATAATCTCATTCTTTATATTTTTTCGCCTTCTATGAAGGCAAAGGTTGACAAGAGTTCCGCTTTGTTTTTACGAATGACAACCGTCAGTTCGTAATGGGCCGAATTCCTGTTGTCTGCTGTTTTTAACGTCCAACCGTCTCTTTCCAGGTATACGCCTCTTCCTCCCTGGTTGATCATAGGTTCAATGCAAATCACCATACCTTCTTCCAGATGTTTGCCCTGGCCGGGCCTGCCGTAATTCGGCACATCGGGCTTTTCGTGAAGGTTCCGTCCTATGCCGTGACCTACCATCTCCCTTACCACGGAAAAACCGCGTTGTTCAACATGAGTTTGAACAGCAGCACCGATATCGCCAATGCGATTACCGGCGATGGCTTTCTCTATACCCTTGAAAAGTGATTCCCGGGTAGTGCGCATAAGCAGTTCAGCCGCTTGAGAAACTTGTCCTACGCCAAAAGTGTAGGCCGAGTCCCCAAAAAACCCCTTATACTTTGTCCCGCAATCCACAGAAACTATGTCTCCTTCCTTCAGGCGGTAATCACCGGGAAATCCGTGGACTACTGTCGAATTTACGGAAACACACAGGGTAAAAGGAAAACCGTTGTATCCGAGAAAAGCGGGAACAGCTCCGTGATCACGAATGAAAGATTCAGCAATTGCATTGAGATGACCGGTGGTCACCCCGGGAGCGACATGCTTTCCTACTTCCGCAAGTGTTTTGGAAACCAATATCCCGTTTTCGCGCATTAGCGCGATCTCTTCTTCGGTTTTCGTAATAATCATTAAACAAAGAACAATTTAAAAATTCGCTTACATGTTGGAACGGCCTTTCAGCCTTCCTGTCTTCATCAATCCGTCGTAATGACGCATTAAAAGATGACTCTCTATCTGTTGCAATGTGTCCAGGATAACGCCAACCAGGATCAGGAGTGATGTTCCTCCGTAAAACTGGGCAAACTGCATATTGACCCCTATCATCTGCGCGAAAACGGGCATGATTGCCACCAGGCCTAAAAATATGGAACCGGGAAGCGTGATACGGGACATTATTGTATCAATATATTCGGATGTTTTCTTTCCGGGTTTGACACCGGGAATAAAACCTCCGTTTTTCTTCATGTCGTCTGCCATATTGGTTGGATTAACCGTTACTGCAGTATAAAAATACGTAAAGGCAACCACCAGTATGAAAAATACAAAGTTATACCAAAATCCCTGCATATTGCTCATAACTGCGGCAAAACCGCGGGTGGCATCAAAACTGGCAAAGATCATGGGAAACAACATAAGGGCTTGTGCAAAAATGATGGGCATAACTCCTGCAGCATTGATCTTCAGGGGAATGTACTGACGTACACCACCGTATTGCTTGTTACCCACTATACGTTTTGCATATTGCACGGGGATTTTGCGGACACCCTGCACCAAGGCGATGGATGCCACAAATATAAAGAACAGCACCACCAGTTCAACCACAAGCATCAAAATGCCCCCGGTTGATTGTGACCACCGGTCCCCTGCCTCGGCAACAAAAGCAAAAGGCAGGCGGGCAACAATACCCACCATAATGATCAGGGAAATACCATTTCCCAATCCGCGATCCGTTATCCTTTCACCCAGCCACATGATGAACATGGTTCCGCCAATAAGGACTACGGTGGCAAAAAGGTTGAACGAAAAACCGCTTAGCAAAAATGCCGTTTCCGGAAGCTGCGCATGCAAATTCGTTAAATAGGCAGGCCCCTGCAGTGCAAGGATCAGGATGGTCAAATAGCGTGTCCACTGGTTCATTTTCCGGCGGCCGCTTTCTCCTTCCCGCTGCATCCTCTGGAAATAGGGTATCATAATACCCAAAAGCTGTATCACGATTGAGGCCGAGATGTAAGGCATAACCCCCAAAGCAAAAATAGAGGCATTCCCGAACGCTCCGCCCGAAAACATGTTCAACAATCCTACCAGACCTCCTGAAGCCTGTGCCTGCAGATTGCTCAACTGCATGGGATCTATTCCGGGCAAAACCACGAAGCTGCCCAGCCTGTAGATCAGCAGAAGCAACATCGTGTATACGATCCGCTTGCGCAGTTCTTCAATCTTGAAAATGTTTTTTATGGTTTCTATCAGTTTTTTCATTGGTCAGGCGTATTCTGGGTTATTCAATGACAACAGCTTTCCCTTCTTTTGCCTCAATAGCTTCTTTTGCCTTTTGGGAAAAACCGTGAGCTGTAACGTTCAATGTAACGTTGAGTTCACCGTTACCCAATATTTTAACCAGGTCGTTCCCGGATACCAGACCTGCATCGCGTAATGCGTTGAAGTCTATATCGGTAAGACCCGTTTTTTCATGCAACGCCTGTAAAGTGGAAAGGTTGATGGCCTTATACTCTACCCGGTTCATATTCCTGAATCCGAATTTGGGAAGGCGCCGTTGCAAAGGCATCTGGCCTCCTTCAAATCCCGGTTTACGGGAATAACCCGAACGCGATTGGGCTCCTTTGTGTCCGCGTGTAGAAGTACCTCCTTTTCCGGATCCTTCGCCGCGACCAATACGTTTTCTCTTGGAAACCGACCCTTCTGCGGGTTTTAAATTTGATAAATTCATATTGTTTCCTCCTTTACTTTACTTCTTCAACTGAGACCAAATGACGTACTTTCTCCACCATCCCCCTGATCACCGGGGTCGCTTCCTTTTCTACCGAATGGTTCATCTTGCGGATCCCCAGGGCAGCTAATGTGTCTATCTGGCGTTTTGTGGCGGAATTCTTACTTTTAACCTGTGTGATTTTCCAAATTTCCATAATCCTTCCTCCTTATCCGTTAAAAACCTTATCCATCTTGACACCGCGAACTCCGGCCACCTGATATGCATCGCGCATTTCCATAAGAGCATGCACAGTAGCCTTAACCAGGTTGTGGGGGTTGGAACACCCTTTTGACTTGGCCAGCACGTCATGTATACCTACCGATTCAAATACAGCGCGCATAGCACCTCCGGCTATCACACCCGATCCGGGTGCTGCAGGTTTCATAAATACGCGGGCTCCTCCGAATTTGGCCTCCATCTCGTGAGGAATCGTTTCCCTGTTGAGCGGAATACGATACAAATTCTTTTTTGCATCCTCAATTCCTTTTGATATGGCCGAGGTTACCTCTCCCGCTTTACCGAGTCCGTAACCGACAACTCCTTTTTCATCACCGACAACTACTATGGCAGCGAAACTGAAGTGACGCCCTCCTTTCGTAACTTTGGTAACTCGTTGAATGGCCACCAGACGGTCTTTTAATTCAAGGTCCGTGGCTTTTACTTTTTTTGCTTTTATACTTGCCATATCCGTATTAGAATTTAAGACCACCTTCTCTGGCGGCGTCTGCTAAACTTTTTATCCTTCCGTGATAGAGATATCCTCCACGGTCAAATGATACTGTAGTAATGCCTTTTTCCAGTGCCCTTTCTGCAGCCAGTTTGCCTACAAGTGCGGATATCTGGACGGGGGTTTTCCCTTTCAGTGCTTCTGCCAGAGAAGTATCTTTGGAAGAAGCCTGCACCAGGGTCACCCCTTTGGTATCGTCTATCATCTGTACATATATCTGTTTATTACTCCTGTATACGGCCAATCTGGGACGTTCGGGAGTTCCGGATATCCGCTTGCGAATGCGGTATTTGATCCGTTGTCTTCTTGCTTGTTTTGTTAAAGCCATAATTTCACCTCCTACTATTTAGCTCCGGCCGATTTCCCGGCTTTACGGCGTATTTGTTCACCTACAAATTTAATACCCTTGCCTTTGTAAGGTTCGGGAACGCGCAGTGACCGAATCTTGGCAGCCACCGTTCCCAGCAATTGCTTGTCATGACTCGTAAGTGTCAGGACCGGATTCGCGCCTTTCCGGGCAATTTCCACCGATGCCTTGATCTCTTTGGGTAACATGAAATGGATATCATGAGAATAACCCAGGTTGAATTCCAGCATTTGTCCTTTTGCCTCAACGCGGTAACCCACGCCGACCAATTCCTGCTTAGTGGTAAAACCCGTAGAAACGCCAACCACCATATTATGGATCAGGGCACGGTACAAACCATGCATTGACCTGTGGCGAGGCTGATCTGTAGGACGTTCCAGCTTAAGCTCTGTTCCCTCCACCGACACCTTGATGTCCGGATCTACTTTTTGTTGTAATTCTCCGAGAGGGCCTTTCACCGTCACCAAATTGCCCGAGCCCATTGTTACGCTCACACCTTTTGGCAGGTTTACAGGGAGTTTTCCTATTCGTGACATATTGTTCTTTTCATTAATATACGTAACACATGATCTCACCGCCAACATTGAGCGTTTTTGCTTCTTTGTCGGTGATAATTCCTTTGGATGTAGATACGATCGCAATACCCAGTCCGTTCAGTACGCGGGGCATTTTGTCCACACTTGCATAACGGCGCAAACCTGGACTGGAAACGCGGATAAGCTTTTTAATGGCCGGGCGTTTTGTCTCGGGATGGTATTTTAATGCGATCTTGATGGTGTTGGAGGGTGTTCCTTCCTCAATTTTATAACTGAGTATGTAACCCTTTTCGTGTAAAATACGGGTGAGTTCCGTTTTTACCTTTGATGCGGGTATTTCCACGACCTTGTGTCCTGCGGTCACCGCATTGCGAATCCTTGTCAGATAATCTGCTATTGGATCAGTCATAATAAAGGTGTTTTTAAATTTGTTTTCGGCAATAAATTGCCCGATATCCAATAAATAAAGTATGTATGGTTGCCCACACGGGGCTTTGTCTACCAGCTTGCTTTGCGTACGCCGGGGATCAAACCGTTACTCGCCATTTCGCGGAACTGTATGCGGGAAATCCCGAACTCACGCATGTACCCTTTGGGCCTGCCCGTAATGGAACAGCGATTGTGCAATCTGACGGGGCTTGAGTTCTTGGGCAGCTTTGCCAATCCTTCCCAATCTCCCGCCTCTTTCAAAGCTTTCCTTTTTTCTGCATACCTGGCGCATAATCTGGCACGTTTGACCTCGCGCGCTTTCATTGACTCTTTTGCCATTTATTGTTGTTTTTTAATGTTTTTAAAAGGTAATCCGAATTCACGCAGCAAGGCGTAAGCTTCTTCGTCTTTCTCGCTGGATGTGACAAAGGTAATCTCAATGCCAAGGATCTTGGTGATCTTGTCAATGTCAATTTCAGGGAAAATGATTTGTTCTCTGATGCCCAGAGTATAATTTCCGCGTCCGTCGAATTTCTCGGCAATCCCTTTAAAGTCCCTGATACGGGGAAGGGCTATTGAGATCAGGCGGTCCAGGAACTCATACATTTTAGCAGACCGCAGGGTAACCTTAACGCCAATGGGCATTCCCCTACGCAATTTGAAGTTGGAGATGTCTTTGCGCGATACGGTTTGTACTGCTTTCTGCCCGGCTATGAGCGTCAATTCGTTCTGTGCTGTTTCAATCAGTTTTTTATCGGCAGTGGCAGAGCCAACGCCTTCATTCAAAACGATCTTTTCCAGTCGGGGTACCTGCATAATGGATTTGTACCCGAATTCCTTCATCAGTTTGGGCACAATCTCTTCCTTATATTTCTTCTGCAGGGCGGGCACATAGTCTTTTACTACCACAGGTGCCGGTTGTTGTTTTTTTACTGCTTTTGCCATTACTTGATCTCCTCTCCCGATTTTTTAGCATAACGTACCAATTTCCCCTTGTCGTTCAGACGGCGTCCTATACGAGTAGGTCCTCCTTTGGAAGGATCCACCACCTGAAGATTGGATATATGTATGGCGGCTTCCTGTTTTATGATGCCTCCCTGCGGGTTTTTGGCAGAAGGTTTGGTATGCTTGCTGACCATGTTGATCCCTTCAACGATTGCGCGTTGATCTTTGGGAAGGACTTCAAGCACCCTGCCGGTTTTTCCCTTGTCTTCTCCGGTATTCACAAATACCGTGTCGCCTTTCTTTATGTGCAATTTTGTACTCATAACTATAATCCTATAATACCTCCGGAGCCAGTGAGACAATTTTCATGTAACGTTCCCTGAGCTCACGGGCTACCGGGCCGAAAATACGCGTTCCGCGTAACTCCCCGGTGTTATTAAGTAAAACACAGGCATTGTCGTCAAAACGGATATACGATCCGTCATTACGACGAATTTCTTTCTTGGTCCTTACCACAACGGCCTTGGAGACGGAGCCTTTTTTGGCATCGCCGCCGCCCGGAATGGCACTCTTGACTGAAACTACTATGGTGTCGCCGATACGCGCATATCTGCGTTTTGTTCCACCCAAAACGCGGATACAAAGAACTACTTTTGCACCGCTGTTGTCAGCCACCAGTAAACGTGATTCTTGCTGTATCATGGCTATTTCACTTTTTCAACGATTTCTATTAAACGCCAGCATTTGTTTTTACTCAAAGGCCGGGTTTCCATAATGCGTACGGTATCACCCTCGCTGCACTCATTCTTTTCATCATGAGCCACAAACTTGGTGGTTTTATTTACGAATTTTCCGTAAACAGGGTGTTTTACCTTTCTTTTAACGGCAACCACAATGGATTTATCCATTTTATTGCTGACCACCAGTCCTGTTCTTTCTTTTCTAAGATTTCTTTCCATGAATCAATTATTCTAGATTCTGTTTGGCTTTTGTTTCACTCAAAATAGTAAGCATCCGTGCTATATTGCGGCGTGCTTTCTTTATTTGTGACAAATCATCTACAGGAGAGATGGCGTGGTTCATTTTAAGACGAAGCAAGTTGGCTTTTTCCGCCTCAATACGATCGCTTAAATCTTTCACAGATAACTCGCGTATTTCAGGTGCTTTCATTTTTGTTAAACTAATTTTGTTCTACATAATCCCTGCGTACCACAAATTTTGTGATAACAGGCAATTTCTGGGCGCCTAAACGGAGGGCTTCCTTGGCGACTTCCATGGGTACACCTTCTACTTCAATCAGGAGTCTGCCTGGAGTAACGGGGCAGACAAAACCTTCCGGAGCACCTTTCCCTTTACCCATACGAACCTCGGCAGGCTTCTTGGTAAAAGGTTTGTCGGGAAATACACGGATCCATATTTGTCCTTCACGTTTCATGTAACGTGTAACTGCCTGACGGGCGGCCTCAATCTGATGACCGGTCAACCAGCATGATTCAGTGGTTTTGATCCCGAACGACCCAAAAGCAAGTTGGTTTCCTCTCTGGGCGATCCCCTTCATACGGCCTTTCTGTTGCCTTCTGAATTTGGTTTTTTTAGGTTGTAACATTGTTTTCTTCTAAACGTTTAACGTAACGTAATATGTATTGTTGCTTCGATGCAAATTTGTGTGAGTCGATAACGTAACCCATTGTCCGGCAAATTATTAGGAACAAACTGCCCTAAAATTGCGGGTTGCAAAGATAGAACTTAATTTCTGATTTACAAAAATTTATGAACAAAACAAAGCGAAAAATGTTAGAAACTGCGGGCATTTGCGCGTACCGCTTCCATCACACGCAGGATATTGCCTCCCCAGATCTTTGCAATATCTTCAGAGCTGTATCCTTCTTCCAGGAGCGCACGGGTAATGGCTTTCATTTTTCCCATATTTTCAACCCCTACAATCCCGCCGCCGCCGTCAAAATCACTTCCTATGCCTACGTGATCCACTCCCACCAGGTTTACTACATAGTTTATATGTTCCATTAAATGAGAAATTCCCACCTTTTCTTTGGGAAGGATAGAAAGAAAATACCGGCCAATGGATATCTGGATAAGCCCGCCCCCGGCGGCGATGGCCAGGATTTCCTGATCTGTCAAATTCCTGGGAATTGCCTTCAGGTTATATACACAGGAATGACTGGCCATTATGGGAGCACTGCTTGCTTCTACGGCTTGAAGGCACGTTTTACGGGAGGCATGTGAAACATCTACAATAATCCCCAGCCGGTTCATTTCCTGAATTACCCTGAAGCCGAAAGGCGAAAGTCCTCCGTGACGTTCCAGACTGTCAATACAGGAATCGGCAATGTCGTTGTTCCCGTTGTGTGTAAGTCCTATCATTCTGACACCCATATCGTAGTAATGTTCCACGAGAGAAATGTCTTCTCCAAGGCAATATGCATTTTCTATGGAAAGCAACATGGCTGCCTTTCCCTGCTTTTTCAATTTCCTGATATCTTCCGGGCAATACGCTATCTCTCCCAGGTTCCGGTTTTCCCGGGCATACCTGTGCAAAGCGCGCAACATGCTGTCTGCGAGGTATTTTGCATTATCACGGCCCGCGTCAGTACAGGGTCCCTGACCCTGGTAGGCAGCAAAAAAAGCGCCGTCAAGCCGTCCTTCTTTCATCAGTTCAAAAGAAACCTGTCCTTTGGCCACTGTAGACCTGCGGTCGGGAAACGCCAGGGACATCGCAAAATCGTTGTGAGTGTCTATTGAAATGATTGAGTCGTGCAATCTTTCCACACGCTCGTCCAGGCTGTCAGGGACAAAGCTCTGAAGTGCCATGCAGAGTAAAAATAACAGTTTCATGAAGTAAAGATAATTCCTTTCTGTCATTATTTCTTACATTTGTCAGGACAATCAAGCTTTTTGGGCTCATGAAACGAATATTGCCGCTATTATTATTGTTACTGACAACAGCCCTGCCTGTTAATTCCCAGAACAAAACATACCGCCTGCTGCTTCACTGGTACCCGCAAGCTCAGTTTGCCGGCTATTACTACGCCCTTGAAAAGGGGTACTACCAGGAAGAAGATCTGGATATAGATATTATTCACGGGACGGTAAGCATCCCATCTACACGCATTCTGAAAACAGGCGATTTTGATTTTGCCATTTTGTGGCTCTCCACTGCCGTACAGCTAAGAGCCGAAAAAGTGCCCATACAGCTCCTGGCACAGACAAACCAAAACTCGGCACTGCTTCTGGTCAGTCACAAAGGCAAAGGCGTTGACCGCCTGGAAGACTTCCAGGGGAAGAAAATCGGCATCTGGAGCGGAGATTTTGAATTGCAACCGTTAAGCCTGCTCAAGCGTAACAACATAGAAATGCAGGTCATTACCATCAATAATTCCATCAACCTGTTTTTAAAAGGAGGCCTGGACGTTTGTACTGCCATGTGGTACAACGAATACCATGAAATGCTGAGCGCCGGTTTGCGGGAAGAGGATCTGAATGTCTTTCGTATGAGCGAATACGGCATGAATTTCCCTGAGGACGGCATTTATGTCCATGAAAAACTGGCCTGGAACCGGCCCCGCGTGTGCGAAAAATTCATGGAAGCTTCCCTCAGGGGCTGGATGGATGCTTTTCAGGACGTGGAAGGAACCCTCAACATTCTGGAAAAAGCTTGTGCCCAAGCAGGGGTCCCTTTCAGCCGCGCGCACCAGAGATGGATGCTCAACTGTTTCAGGGAACTGTTGATTCACCCGCGTTCCGGAGAAATTGAAACAAAACTTACCCCGCAGTCTTATAACTTTGTGGGATCCGTTCTCCTGGAACGGGATTTCATACAATCCATTCCTCCCTATGAAAAATTCATCGTTCCCTTATAAAAGAAGGAAAAGTATTTCCTACACCATAGCCCGGTATGTATTTGCCGGTACAGCCATTATTCTGGTTATAATCCTGGGACTCAATTACAGTTCCTCTAAAAAACATATGACAGCGGTGATACTGGAAAAGGCCCAGCACCAGACAGAAGAATATGCCGGAAGGATTAACGAGATATTTGCCGCAACCCAGCGTATTCCCACCGTAATGGCTTCCCAGTTGAATCAGTGCACAGACTGGACCAAATTGGATCTGGGCCGGATGCTGGAATCCCTGTTGCGCGAAAATCCCGATGTATTCGGGGCAGCCATTGCCTTTGAACCGGGCATGTATGCAAACCTTCCCCACATGGCCCCCTATGCGTTCAGAAAAGAAGACAGCATCTCATCCACCTTGCTTTTTGACGGACAGGACAATTATTTCATGGAAGACTGGTACATGATCCCCATGCAATTGCAAGAACCGTATTGGTCCGATCCCTATTACGAAACATCCGCCGGCCACGACAACGTGCTGATGATCACCTATTCCGTTCCGTTCTATACCCAAAAGGACGGAAAACGTGTCATAGCAGGAGTTACGACCGTAGACATATCCCTCCAGTGGATCAACAGCCTGATGGAAAACCTGGACGTTTACGAATCCGGGTACGGTTTTTTGATCACAAACGGAGGACGGTTTGTATACCATCGCAATGAACAGCAGAGAATGAACGAAACCGTATTCTCTGCCATGGAAGACTGGCTGGCCACCAACCGGGAGCTGGAACCGGAAGAAGCCGAATTGATCAAAGAGCAACAATTTGGCGTATACCGCAAAATGCTGGACGGGGAAAGCGGGTTGTTCATGGATTCCTTTATGTTTCCCAACCGGGATGAAAAAGCCTGGTTTGCATATGCGCCCATCCGTGCCAACGACTGGTCCCTGGCCTTGATCTATCCCCGAAAGGAAGCCCTTGCCGAGTTGCATAGCCTGAACACCATTCTGGCCATCGTGGGTTTGTTTTCGCTTTTCGTGCTTTTCGGATTTGTGTTTATTGTGGCGCGTGTACTGACCCTGCCCATAGTCAAACTGACCCGCTACGCCAAGAGTGTTGCGGAAACAGGTGATTATACCACCGAGGTCCCTGAACTGGCATCCAAAGATGAGATCGGAGAACTGGCCCAGTCCTTCTCTGTCATGATGCAGGAAATTGAAGAGGCGCACCAGACACTCGAAGACCGGGTTGTAGAACGCACGGCCCAGTTGGTGGAAACCCAGGAACAACTTGTACAGTCGGAAAAAATGGCTTCACTGGGACAATTGACCGCAGGCGTAGCCCACGAGATCAAGAACCCCCTGAATTTCATCAATAATTTTTCCGAACTGTCCATAGACCTGACCAAAGAGCTGAATGAAGCCTTGGAACCCGTAGAAATGAAAGAAGACGACCGATCTTACGTAAATGAGATCCTGGGAGATCTTTCCATGAATGCCTCCAAGATTCTGGAACACGGCAAACGCGCCGACAGCATAGTAAAGGGAATGTTATTGCACTCCAGGGGAAAAAGCGGGGAATTCCAGCTGACCGACATAAATAACATGTTGTCGGAAGATATTGCCCTGGGATACCACGGAATGAGGGCACAGGACAATTCATTCAACATTACCATTGAAGAAGATTTTGACAAAGACCTGCCCCAGATCAGCGTCGTTCCGCAAGATTTGAGCCGGGTATTTCTGAACCTGATCAACAACGCCTGCTACTCGGTAAAAGACTCGGCCCCGTCCAAACCCTCGGGCTGGGTTCCCACGCTCCGTGTCAGCAGCAGCCAGTACGAAGGTATGCTGGAAGTACGGATCCGGGATAACGGGAAAGGCATTTCGCAGGAAAACATCAAAAAAATATTCGATCCTTTCTTTACCACAAAGCCGGCCGGCAAAGGCACCGGGCTGGGCCTCTCGCTGAGCTACGACATTGTTGTGAAAGTTCACAACGGGCAAATCCGCGTGGAATCGGAGCCGGGACAATACGCAGAATTTATAGTAACCATACCCATAAAACAACAACAATAAACATGGCATCAGAAAAGATACTGGTAGTTGACGACGAAACCGATCTTCAATTTGTGATCAATCAAAAATTCCGCAGGCAAATACGCAACGGTCAGTACGAATTCCATTTCGCCTTCAACGGACTGGAAGCATTGGCAAAACTTATTGAAGTGCCCGACATAGCCATCATTCTGAGCGACATCAATATGCCGGAAATGGACGGCCTTACGCTGTTGAGCAAAGTCAGGGAACTGAAAAACCCGTTGCTCAAAACGGTCATTTGTTCGGCTTACGGGGACATGGAAAATATCCGCACGGCGATGAATCGCGGA
The DNA here is from genome assembly GCA_012515395.1 of Bacteroidales bacterium. GTDB lineage: Bacteria > Bacteroidota > Bacteroidia > Bacteroidales > UBA932 > DMER64. Next base: position 10,242 of record JAAYYL010000176.1, on the reverse strand, counting down.
GCATTTGACTTTGTCACCAAACCGGTAGATTTCAACGACCTGGAAGTAACTCTGGAAAAAACCATTGCCGAGTTGAACGTCGTCCGGGAAGGCCTGGCTTACCACGACAAACTGCTGTCCATAGAACACGACCTTCTGGTGGCCCGCGAGATCCAACGCGCCATCCTTCCCAAAAGGATCCCTGACCTGGGTTGGGCAGACATTTACGGATCCATGGACGCTGCCAAACAAATCGGAGGCGATTTCTACGATTATTTCCTGATGGACGATCACCGGATGGGCTTTGTGATCGGCGACGTTTCGGGGAAGGGAATCCCTGCCGCCATCTTTATGGCCGTAAGCCGCACCCTGATCCGGGCTACCGGATTGAAAGGCATGTCCCCTTCCGAATGTATGAATTACGTCAATCACCTGCTATGTACGGAAAGCGTGAATTCAATGTTCGTGACCGTTTTTTACGGGATGATGGACAAAGAAAACGACACCCTGCATTTTGTAAACGCAGGACACAATCCCCCCGTCTTGTTGAGAAAGGACGGTACTATGGAAGTCTTTCCAATGACTTGCAATATTGTTCTGGGAATTATCGACGGGTTTGGCTTTACCGCTCACAGTATCCCGTTCCGGGAGGGTGATGTCCTGGTTCTTTATACGGACGGGGTAACGGAAGCCTTCAATTCCGCACAGGAAGAATACGGATTCGACACACTGCAGGAACTGCTGCGGGAAAAAGTCCTCAAAGATCCCGACGTCATGTCGGCTGCAGATACTTCAGAAATTACCTGTCGCACCATAACCGGTGATGTCGCCCGTTTTGCCGGAGACGAAGAGCAAAGTGATGACATCACCGTCCTTGTTGTTAAAAGAACTTAACAGTAGTCGTTATGAAACGCACTTTGGAACTGGATAATAAATTGTCTGAGCTGTCCCGTTTGCTGGATACCGCCGAAGAATTTCTTGAATCCGGCAGGGTCCCCGTTCCCGTGCAATACAAGATCAAACTGGTCTTTGACGAAATGTTCAGCAATATTGTATCTTACGGATACCGCCCCGAAGATCCGCCGGACAAAATCCGTGTTGAAATGAGCCTGACGGACAAGAAATTCACAGGTACACTGGATGACGGGGGCATCCCTTTCAATCCCCTGGAACAAGACCAGGCAGACACTACGCTACCGGCCGAAGAAAGACCCATCGGGGGCCTGGGTATTCATCTGGTCAAAAACCTCACTCACGAACTATCTTACAAAAGGGAAAAAAACAGGAACGTTTTTTGCTTCTCCATGAAAATTGAATGAGAACAACGTTCACCCTTTTTCTCTGGGGTCTTTGTATCCTGACCCCGCTCATCCTTCCGGCACAAAACGACTCTTTGCGCCGCGGTCATCTTATGGGTTTTATCATAGAAAACGGAGACACCCTCTTTGTGGAATCACTGCCGCCGGTTTACGTATACAACCGGGACATTAAGAAAAACGACAAAAACTGGCGTGAATTTTACCGTACCGTTCACAATTTTGCCAGGGCTTATCCTTACGCCCTTCAGGCCCGTGCGCGGATGGACACGGCGGACAGCATTATGGCGGCCAGCAACTTCTCGGCCATGGAACGGGAACGCTTCCTGGCACAAACGGAAAAAGATCTTTTTGCCGAGTTTGAGGCCCCTTTGAAGAAACTCACCTTCTCCCAGGGGCGAATGCTCCTGCGCCTGATTGACCGGGAGATCGGCCAGACGTCCTTTGCGGTGGTCAAAAGTTATCGAGGAGGTCTTACCGCGGCTTTCTGGCAGGGCGTAGCCCGGATTTTCGGGGCCGATATGAAAAAACCGTACGACAAATACGGGGAAGACAAAATTCTGGAAGAATTAGTCCGCATGTACCACGACGGGCGCTTTTATTACCTCTATTTCTCCCTTTTCGGACCGCCCAAAGACACCAACATCTCCCCTTACGGGACCCGCAGGGTCAACTGACAGCCAATCCTCCAGAATGATCAGCTCACCGCCTGCCGGCAAACGGCAACGGGCAGACGTATGCAAATGTCCGGCTATGCAGTAATCTACAGGGCGTTCGTATTCAGATGCGTATTTGTATATCGGAGCTTCTTCACAACAAAATTTGTAACGCGGTTTATGATTGTTCCTGTTATGAGCAGACCATTTGAGCCCAAGAGCGTAGGCCCATCTGGGATGAAGTCCGCTAAAGAGAATCTGTAAAAAACGGTTGTGGAACATCCCGTGCAGAAACCTGGTCTTTAAAGGATAACGGCCCATGCGGTGCCCATGTCCCAAAAGAAAATTCTTACCTTCCAATTCTATATACAACTCCCCCCGATGTACCTCAATGCCCAGTTCTTCTTCCATGTACCCGAATGTCCAGAGATCGTGATTCCCTACAAAAAAATGTATGGGAATTCCCCGGTCCCTGACACGGGCCAACGCACCCAGTGTACGTGTATAACCCCTTGGAATCACGTATTTGTAATCATACCAGAAATCAAAAATGTCTCCCAGCAGAAACAACCCGGCTGTATTATCATCCAGATTTTCCAGAAACTGAACAAAACGCCGTTCCCTTTGGGCGGGATCTCCTTTTTTCAATCCCAGGTGCACATCGGCTGTAAAAACATATTTTTTCATAACAACGGTACTAACAAACAGGCCAGTCCGACCAGCAGACAATAAACGGCAAACCAGGTAAATCTTACTTTACGGACAATGGCTATCATTAATTTACAAGCCAGCAGTCCCGCCGTAAAAGCAGCCAAAAAGCCTATGGCCATGGCATGGAAAGAAAGTCCTGTTACAGCCGGGGCAAATCCTCCGGAAACGATTTCCAGGAATGCTTCTCCCAATACAGGGATCAACACCATCATAAAGGAAAATGGAGCCACTTTGTCTTTGTGTCCTCCCAAAGATAATCCCGTGGCTATGGTAGCTCCCGAACGGGACAAACCGGGAAGTACTGCAAACGCCTGCGCTATACCCATTAAAAAAGCATCCCGGTAACCAATGGGATGGGTATTGCCCTGTTTTTGCCTGATACCTGAAAGCCACTGTGACAGAAGCAAAAAGGCTGCAGTAAGCAACAACATCCATCCTACAATGGAAAGCCCCCCGGTAAAGAGAGCTTCAATTTTGTCTTTAAAAAACAATCCCACCACAAGGACAGGCAATGTGGACAAAAGAATCCGGAGCGCCATGCCCGTAGACTCGGTCTTTCTGAAACTGAGCGTGTCGCGGACCATTTCCCACAAAGGTTTCCAAAATACGACCACCGTGCTCAGAACCGTTGCAGCATGAACTATGATCTCGAAAGAAGCGTCCGTCGTTTCTATCCCAAAAAGATGCTTGACAATAACCAGGTGCCCGCTGCTGCTTACCGGAAGAAACTCGGTAAAGCCCTGAACAAGCCCCAGGACCAAAGCTTCAAACCCGTTCATCTTCCTTGCGTTTGCTTACTTTCATAATGGCTATGATCTCAAAGACAAAGCCACCGCATATAAGCAGGGGGGCAATGACCATCCGGCGAAAACTGAACATGGCTTCCTGACGGAACACCTGCGGATCATCGGACCCGCCCCCGGCCAGTAATAGAAAGCCCAGGGCAATAACGGCCAGGCCGATCAACAACAGGTACACATTTTTCAGAGGCATGGCTAAAGCAGCTTCTTGTTCTTTTTTATTTCCGTTGATTTTTTTCATGTACACATCAATAATAAAAAGCGGAAGCTTTCAGCTTCACGACACGGTTAACGACAAAAAAAGTGGATATCCGGCATAGCAGTATCCCGGTAACCAGAATGGCTCCGGCTACTACAAGGAACATATGCGGTGAAACGAGCATCAGAATGCCCGGAAATTCCCGTTGCAAAAAATACAGGAGTCCAATAAGCAAAAGAATGGCTATCAGCGAAGCAATTAATCCCTGTATAAAAGCCTGTATCATAAAAGGTTTACGGATAAACCGTTTGGTAGCACCTACCAGTCTCATCGTGTAGATAGTAAACCTCCGGGCATATACAGAAAGTCTTATGGTGTTGTGTATCAAAGCAAAAGAGATAATTAAAAGGATCAAAATGATGACCCCCAGCACCATTCCTATGTTTCTCAGATTTTTGTTTATCAAAGATATTAGCGGGGCTTGATAGGACACTTCTTCAATTTGCCTGAATTTTGCCAGATGCGATTCCAAAAGAGCAATACTGTCATTCTGTACATAGGGTGCGTTCAGCCTTAATTCAATGGATGCGGGCAGCGGATTGTATTCAAAAATATCAAGAAACCCCGAACCGAGTAATTCGGCCATTTCCCGCGCACCTTGTTCCCGCGAAACAAAAGAAGCTTCCCGCACGGCATCACGCACATACTCCTGAGCCAACATCTGTTTGATTATCAGGGTTGAATCCGCATCTTTCATTTCTTTGGACAAAATCACGGAAACGCCAATGTGTTCCTTGAAATAATCGGATACAGTCCTGGCATTGACAGCCAGCAGACCGGCAATTCCCATCAAAAACAGCACCAGCGCGATGCTAATGACCGATGACAAATAGGATTGAACAAGTTGCCGGTTGATAATATTTTTCTCTTGCTGCGCCATAATTTCGAAAATCAAAGATAATGAAAGTATAAGAATTTTTGCTATCTTTGTGTGTTTAAACTGGGTAAAAGCCTTATGTCCAAAGCCAAAAAGATTCTGTATGTAAGTTCGGAGATATTCCCGTTTCTGCCACAGTCGGATATGTCTTACATAGGAAGGCATCTGCCACAGGCCATCCAGGAATCCGGCGGCGAAATTCGCTCGTTTATGCCCAAATACGGGTGTATAAACGAACGTCGCAACCAGCTTCATGAAGTCATCCGCTTGTCCGGAATGAACATCATCATTAAAGATATTGATCGGCCGCTTATAATAAAGGTGGCGTCCATATCTGCTGCCCGGATGCAGGTCTATTTTATTGACAATGAAGATTATTTCCAGAGAAAATTCATATACAGAGACGAAAACGAAAGGTTTTTTGCCGACAACGATGAACGGGGCATATTTTTTGCTCGGGGAGTGTTGGAAACCGTGAAGAAACTGCGTTGGAAGCCTACCATAGTACATTGTCACGGATGGCTCAGCCACCTGTTGCCCCTGTACCTCAAAAAAGCGTACCGCAACGACCCGCTCTTCACACACGCCAAAGTGGTCCTGTCCTTATACAATGACCTGACCACGGAAACTTTTAACGAGAATATGCGTTCCAAGGTTCTTACAGGCGGCATGAAAACCAAGGACGTGGAATTTCTGGCGGAACCCGGCGCCGTGAATCTGGCCAAAACGGCCATACAGTATTCAGACGGCGTTATATTGGCCAACCCGAATGTTGACCCTGCGCTTCCCGAATTTGCAAAAAGCCTGAATCTCCCCGTTCTCCCGTTCATAGACCCGCAAGACCCTGAAAGCACATATATTACGGATTACAACCGTTTTTACGAAAAAATTTTAGAAACCAAATGACAATCAGGGCCCGCAGTTTTTTTCTACCTGCCATTTTCCTTCTCATGTTAACTTCCTGTGTCCCGGTGGATAACCGTATGGGCTCGGGGTTCATCCCGTCCAACCAGTTCATCTACATTCAGACCCGGGATTTTGAAGCTCCAATGTTTACTACGGTAGCTGACAGTATGAATATGGCGGCTCCTTCTTACCTTGAATTCGGGTCCGTCAACTCGCCGGTTTTTGGGAATACCACATCTTCGGGACTGATCCAGTTTGCCCCTTATGCGTATAAAGAAGAATACGGGGAAGATCCGGAAGTGGACAATATGTTTGTCAATATACCCATGAGCGGTTTTACGGTCTTTAACGAAGCTGACCGTTACATGCCCCAGAATGTATACGTATACCGGCTGATAAAAGATCTGAACCACCTTGAAATTTACCCGGATTCCTTTTCTGAAGAATACATAGACCCCATCCCCGTCAGCAAACCCGGTCTTATTTACCTGGGACGCGACACTCTCCGGATAGACTTTACGGAATCTTTCGCTTACGAACTGCTTCAGGCTGATTCCATAGAACGAGACAGTACGGAAGCATTCACGGCAAAGTACAAAGGATTGTATTTTACCACGGAAAAATACGACGCATCAAACCGGGGAGGCCGCATCAATTATATGAATATTGCCGAGGCCATGATTTACCTGAATTACAAGTCGGCAGGCGGTGACAGTCTGATTTCCTATTATTTCAACACATACGGCACCTATTATAATACAGCTTCCCACGAATCTTCCGGCCTTGCGGACAAAGAACCGGCGGAACGCCTTTTTTATGAAGGACTTGCCGGAGTGAAACCATGTCTTGATGTGGCAGAACTGGTATCTGAAATCAAAGCCTGGGGACTGGCGCAAACACCTCCTGTGAATGCAGACAAGATCCTCATATCCCGGGCAGAGTTGGTCATGCCGGTAGAAATACCGACTGACGGCGATTATTCCATGGCCGATAACGCTCCCGCTACATTATATCCCTGTAAATTGATATCCAACGACTCGCTGATGTATTACTCACCGGTAGTGGATATTTATAATGAAAATGCCGGCGGATCCATGAACCGTTCCCATTGGCATTATTCCTTTGAAATCACCTCTTATTTGCAAGAAGTTTTAAAAAGCGACACCCTGGATGCAAAGGATAACTTATGGATCATGCCCGTCTATTCTGTAACGTCTTCTACTTCAAGCAGCAGTACGTATTATGTAGACAATTTCACTTACCGCAATACAGTTCTTTGCGGAAACCTTTCCGACAGGCCTCCTTACGTACGCATCACATACGCCGTGTTGCAACAATAAAAAAATTCATTACCTTTGCACCCCTTCCGGTTATTTATTAAGACTTCGTAGCTCAGTTGGTAGAGCAAATGACTCTTAATCATTGGGTCGAGGGTTCGAGCCCCTCCGAGGTCACAAATGAGACATATTCTCTTTGCCGTATTGCTGATTTTTTCTGCCCAAAGACTGGAATCACAGGTGCATCATATAAAACCGGCAGATTTTCTGAAAATGGTAACTGAAAATCAACGGGCACAAATTCTTGATCTGAGGGATGTACAGGAATACCAACTCAGGCACATTCCCGGAGCGGTAAACATACAACCTGCAGACCGGTTCTTTCTGGAAGATGTCCGCACTCAATTTTCGGTATCCGATACCTTATATATATACTGCAGGATCGGAAAAGTCAATGAAGTAGCCGCATTACTCCTAAAAAGCGGGTACAACGTGATCTACAACCTCAAGGGAGGCTCGGTCGCATGGGATGTTTATTTGGAAAAAGAAAGACGAAAAAAGAAGAAAGAAAGTCACTGAAAATCTGCGCCTCGGTTGAATTCACGCATCCAGGCCTTGCGCGAGGCTTCCTGCTCGGCATCCTTTTTGGCATATCCCTGCCCCGTTCCCAGCACAGTCCCCTCTGCCATTACCTCGGCCTGAAACAGAGCCGGCTTCCCGGGTTCCTGGGCAATAGTGTGGACCTTGAAGGAAAGCTGCTTGCCTTTTTTCTGGAATCTTTCTACCATTCTTGATTTATAATCCGTTTCGGTACATTCCAGTTCCTGCCAGTCTACCCGGGAAAGCAGATAATCCAACAATATTTTTTTACATTTTTTAAACCCGATATCCAAAAATATCGCTCCTGCAAGTGCTTCCAGCATATTGCCGCCTAAATTGCGAAAATGGGCTTCGTTGCCTTTTACGTCCATCCATTGGCGCAACTCGGAATGTTCGGCTATCCGGTTCAGGGAATCGCGGCTCACGATCCTGGAACGCATCTGGGTCAGGTACCCTTCATCCCCCCGGGGGTATCGAAGGTATACCGCTTCTCCCACAACCGCCCCTAAAATAGCATCTCCCAGGAATTCCAGTCTTTCATTGGAATCCTCATCCCGCGAGACAGCAGATCGGTGAGTAAGTGCTTTTTTGTATAAATTCAGATCCTTTGGATAAAAGCCGAAACAATCGTACAAAGCTTGTCTTAACGCCCTGTCTTTAGAATCTTTATCCGCTTTGCGGAATTTCATTTTCAGATTTTTTTTATCAGCAGGCAGGAATTATGCCCTCCGAACCCGAAAGTGTTCGAAAGAGCTACCCGGACTTTACGCTGCTGTGCTTGATCGAACGTGAAGTTCAATTTGTAATCTATAGCCGGATCTTCTTCTTTGAAATTGATGGTGGGAGGTATCGTATCCCTTTCCATGGCACAAATACAAGCCAGAATTTCTATGGCTCCGGTAGCTCCCAGGGCATGTCCGGCCATAGATTTGGTAGAACTCATATTCATTTTGTAGGCATGATCTCCAAACAAGTCTTTTATGGCCTTAACTTCCACAATGTCTCCCAGAGGTGTTGCCGTGCCGTGCAAATTGATATAATCTACGTCTTCCGGCTTAAGTCCCGATTCCCGGATGGCCTCTTCCATAACCCTTCTGGCACCGTCTCCGTCCGGATGCGGGGCGGTTATGTGGTAGGCATCGGCTGTCATTCCCGATCCCCCTATTTCGGCATAAATCTTTGCACCTCTTGCACGAGCATGTTCGTATTCTTCAAAAACGAGTATACCGGCACCTTCTCCCATGACAAAACCGTCACGTGTCCTGTCCAGAGGACGCGAAGCGGTCATGTATTCTTCGTTATTTGTGGAGATGGCCTTGGAAGCATTAAATCCTCCTATACTGGCTACGTTGATAGGTGCTTCGCTGCCCCCCGTTATGATGATATCGGCTTTGCCCATACGAATGAGGGTAAAAGCATCGCTCATGGCATGATTGGAAGTGGAACAGGCAGAAACAGTTGCGTAATTGGGCCCGCGAAATCCGTATTTCATTGAGATCATTCCGGAAGCAATGTCGGGAATCATCATGGGCACCAGGAACGGGCTGAACCGGGGAACTTCCCCGCCTTCATAAAACGCCTTCATTTCTTTTACCAGCGTTTCTATTCCTCCGATGCCGGATCCAATCACAACACCTACCCTGTTTTTGTCAATGACATCCAGGTCCAGAGCACTGTTTTTTATTGCCTCGTCTGTGGCAATGAAAGCATATTGCGTAAAGGGATCATTTCTGCGGACATCCCGTTTGTCCAGGCCGAATTTTTCGGGATCGTAATTCTTGATCTCGCAGGCAAAACGGGTTTTGAACAGTGAAGCGTCAAAACGGGTAATCCATCCGGCTCCGGACTTCCCGGCCACCAGGTTATCAAAATATTCCTGAACATTGTGACCTAGGGAATTGATTGTCCCGATTCCGGTAATGACTACCCGTCTGAGCTCCATGTGAAATAAAATTATTCGGCTTTAGTGTTTTCTTCTATGTATTTGATGGCGTCGCCTACTGTGGAGATCTTTTCAGCGGCCTCATCAGGAATGTTGATGCCGAAAGCTTCTTCAAATTCCATAATCAGTTCTACGGTATCCAAAGAATCCGCACCCAAATCATTTGTAAAGTTAGCAGTGGGGGTTACTTCGTTCTCATCTGCACCCAATTTGTCCACGATGATTTGCTTAACTTTTTCTTCAATGTTAACTGCCATAATTCAGTGATTAGTTAATAAATATGTAGTTTTAACGCAAAATTCAACGAACTTTGCAGCGAACAAAGTAAAATAATTTATTCCAAATAACGAAATCCGCAACGTTTTTTATACCGGACCATGAAAAGTATTGTACAGTATTCAGTCGCTTTATTATTTTCAGTTTCTCTTCTGGCAAACCCGGATACGTTGTTCTCACAGGTATCCCGTGGAGACTGTCCATTTTATGAAGAATTCCGCCTTTTGTCTCATAAGGAACGTGAAACACTTACAACCGAACACATTCTGGCCGGGAATGTCCCGGATTACATGAAAGGCTTCATTCGTATCAGGACTGTCCAGAAAGACGTGCAAGGCCGCCGACATCGACTGACATTGTGGGTAAAACCCCATTACCTGACCGTTTTGAGCGGCAATGTTCCGTTCATCGTGCCACTCACGCCCATGACTGCGCAGAAGATCGCCGATTCTCTGGACTGTTCCCTTCCTACTCCCAAGATTGTTGATATAATCTACCATCATGCACAGGCAACTCCCGAACCGTTCAATTACATTCCCCGGGGCGAAAGAAACCTCAGTCCGGATCTCCTTTTTGACCATTCACAAGTGATCTTTGCCCAATTGAAAGCCGCAGGAACGAAACCGGGAACCTTAGTGGCGGG
>JAAYYL010000175.1 GCA_012515395.1 Bacteroidales bacterium | reverse complement strand
TTTGAAGCCGCTATTCCCATTGCCATTATTGCCGTTGGCCTTTCATCGGCCCTGAAACGCAAAAACGCCCTGGGTGAAAACGTTATCATTCAATCCATCGGGGGATGTTCGGGAGGAGTGGTAGCCGGCGCTATTTTTACCCTTCCGGCCATGTATATACTACAGGATAAATACCCCGCCATGTCTGTGGATTTCATGAAAATTTTCCTCAGCTCACTCCTGGGAGGCATATTGGGGATCCTTTTCATAATACCGTTCCGGAAATATTTTGTAAAAGATATGCACGGAAAATTCCCGTTCCCGGAAGCCACCGCCTCCACACAGGTACTGGTAAGCGGGGAAACGGGTGGCAAAAGCGCCCGCTACCTGCTCATCAGCGGCCTGATAGGCGGCCTTTACGATTTCATCGTCTCCACGTTCGGATGGTGGAGCGAAGTTTTCACTACCCGGGTGATCCCCTTGGGAGTTGCCCTTGCCGATAAGGCCAAACTGGTAGGAAAACTGAACGTCAGTGCCGCAGTCCTCGGACTGGGATATATCATCGGCCTGAAATACGCTTTCATCATTTGCTGCGGGTCTTTTCTGGCCTGGTTCGGTATCATCCCGCTGATGAACCTCATCTGGGGAGAACAGGTCATTGACCTGATGGGAAGCGGAGTTTTGCAGACCATAGGCCAAATGAGCCCCGAGGAGATCTTTACCGGTTATGCCAGACACATCGGGATCGGTGGCATTGCAGTGGCCGGGATCATCGGGATAATAAAAGCCTCGGGTACCATCAAATCGGCTTTGGGAATGGCCAAAAAGGAACTCGGCGGGAAAAAGACTCCGGAAGAAGCGCAGACGGTACGTACCCAGCGCGACCTGTCCATGAAAATCATTGTCATAGGCACCCTGGTTACACTGGCCCTTACCTTTGTGTTTTTCTACTTTGGGGTTCTTGATTTCAACCTCTGGCATGCGATAATAGCCCTGGTGGTAGTCGCCGTAATTGCCTTCCTTTTTACTACCGTAGCCGCCAATGCCATAGCAATAGTAGGAACCAACCCCGTAAGCGGCATGACACTCATGACGCTTATACTGGCTTCAGTCATTATGGTAGCTGCCGGATTGAAAGGAACAGCCGGGATGACCGCGGCCCTGATCATTGGCGGAGTGGTATGTACGGCACTGGCGGTATCGGGCTCGTTTATCACTGACCTGAAGATCGGGTATTGGCTGGGTTCTTCTCCCTTTAAACAACAAATATGGAAATTCGCCGGTACACTGGTAGCCGCTGCAACCGTTGGCGGTGTCATGATTGTACTGAATAAAACATACGGATTTACCGGTGAAAATGCGTTGGTGGCCCCGCAGGCCAATGCCATGGCTGCCGTAATTGAACCGCTCATGTCCGGGGGAGGTGCCCCCTGGCTGCTGTACGGGATAGGAGGCGTCATTGCCATTCTGCTGACTTTATTTAAAATACCGGCTTTGGCCTTTTCCCTGGGAATGTTCATCCCCCTTGAACTCAACCTTCCTTTATTGGTGGGAGGAGCCATTGCCTGGTATGTTTCAACGCGCAGTAAAGATCAACAGATCAACGAAGAACGCAAAGACCGAGGCACCCTTCTTGCTTCCGGATTCATAGCCGGCGGAGCCTTGATGGGGGTAGTCAGTGCCATTATGCGCTTTGCAGGAGTTAACCTGGTCAACACACAATGGCAGGGTTCTTCAGCAGCCCAGGCCTTGGCCCTGGTTGCTTATGTTGCAATAATTATTTACCTGGCTGTCAGTAGCATGAAGGCCGGAAAACAAAAATAAAAAATCATTATGGAAAAAATACTGGACAAATTTTTAAGATACGTGTCCTTTGACACCGCCTCCGATCCCATGTCCCAAACACAGCCCAGCACGGCAAAGCAATTCGCTTTGCTGGAACTTCTTCTTGCCGAGTTGAAAAAAATGGGCATTGCCGATGCCCACCTGGATGAGTACGGGTACGTTATGGCGTCTATCCCTTCGAACACCTCCGCAGATATTCCGGCTGTGGGATTTATCGCACACGTGGATACTTCTCCCGATGCCCCGGGGAATGACATCAATCCGCAAATCTTCCCGGATTACGACGGGAATCCGATCCTTCTGAATAAAGAAAAGGATCTGTACCTGGATCCGGCTGAGTTTCCGGAGTTGCTCCTATACAAAGGACAGACAATAATTACGACCGACGGCACCACGCTTCTGGGCGCCGATGACAAAGCCGGCGTAGCGGCCATCATGTGGGCGGCACAGTATCTTATGGAACATCCCCAGGTAAAACACGGCCCTATTAAGATTGCATTTACCCCGGACGAAGAAATCGGACGGGGCGTAGCCAAATTTGATGTGGAAAAATTCGGGGCAAAATATGCCTATACTATTGACGGCGGTCAGATTGGGGAAATGGAATACGAAAACTTCAACGCCGCCGCGGCAAACATCCATATTCAGGGGCGGAATATCCATCCCGGCTATGCCAAAGATAAAATGATCAACGCACTGATCATAGGAACGGAGCTGAACAACATGCTTCCGGTAGAAGAAAAGCCGGAATTCACAGCCGGGTATGAAGGTTTTTACCACATCACCTCATTCCGGGGAACCGTAGAAGAAGCACAGATCAACTATATCATAAGGGATCATGATCCTGATAAATTCGAACAGAAAAAGGATCTGATCAGGGAAGTGGTTGCCTTTGTAAATAAAAAATACGGGGCAAAATGCGTCACCATGGAACTTAAGGACCAGTATTACAACATGCGAAAACAGATTGAACCCCATATGCATATTGTGGACAAAGCGGTCCGGGCGATAAAGGCTGAAGGCATAACACCCATAGTACATCCCATCCGGGGCGGAACCGACGGAGCTCAGTTGTCTTACCGCGGACTGCCTTGTCCCAACATTTTTGCCGGCGGACATAACTTTCACGGTAAAATGGAATACCTTCCCCTGGAAAGCATGGAAAAAGCGGCCCGTGTGGTTTTGGGCATTATTGCCCAATATACAGTCTGAAAGCGGTTATTGCTACTCAACGGCCAGGTACAGCAACAAGGGGGCAAACGCTTTTACACCCCAGTCGGCATGTGTCCCTGGACCCGATTGATACTGTACGTAAGCCCCGTTCTTTTTGAACGTTTGGTATGCATATTCGGCAGCTTCCACCGGAACATAAAGGTCTTCCGTACTGTGAAAAATGTATATGGGCATGCGGGGGACCCATCCATCCACGGCCGAGTTCATATCCAGTACGGGCTGGATCTTCTGGAACTCGGCATTTCTTTCTTCACGCGGCTTGAAAAAATCCGGGTGCATGTAATTACGCATATCCTCTGATATCAATGCAATAAGACCGCTGGCGTTCCGCGTCCTGTCATACCACTGCTGATAATGATCAACCAAAGGACCTTTGAAAATCTGACTGTAATCCAGCTCCAGTCCGTAATAATGATCCAGGGACATAATGATCCCTGGTAAAAGCGGATATATACATATCGGGTTTTTAGCAAAGCCGTCAAAAGTGGCATTCAGATCGTAAGCACCCCCTCCTACAATCACCCGATCCACAGACACTTCCAGAGAGTGGTGTTCCTGGTAATACCTGGCAACGGCCAACCCGACACCGCCTCCGTAGGAATAACCGGAGATAACCGTCTTTCTGGGGACACGGTAACCCAACCCGGCAAAAAACTCAATAGCTGCCTGACGCATATCCCATGCGGTTTTTCCCAAATTGTCGATCATCATAAAAGGATGATACATTTCTTTGGTGTTACCGTATTTTCCGTACCCGATCATATCGGGTAAAATGACCGCATAACCGGCCAAAACCGGAAGAGCCTCCAAAACAGGAATGTCTTCGGAAGAGCCTCCGTTTTTGTTCATGTGGGCAATCCCGGACATCTCCACAACACCTTTGATATCCCTGTCCAGCGGATAATACAGCGTTCCGTCTGCAACAACCGGGTTGCCCGCAGGGTCTGTCGTATAGTATGTGATCACCACCGCCCTGAAAGACCGGCATGTAATAATATACTCCAGTTTGGAAGTGATTTCGGGATAATCTTCAACTCCAAAAGAATCATACAGTTCATCTATGTTCAGATCAACGGTTTGGTGAACTCCGGCAAGGTATTGATTTTCAGTGGGAGCGTCCTGATACGGCTGACAGGAATGGAGAAGCACAATCAAAGCAGCTCCAATAATAACAGGGGATTTCTTCATTTTGACTTCAGCATATAAGAAACACAAATTTAAGAAAATATGACATTATTATTATCTTTATGGCCCGGACAATAAACAAGAGTTATGGAAGCAACCCAATACATTCACGGCTATTCTCCAAAGGGAGAAGCCATAGTCAGTTATAAACTTACCAACAAAAACGGAGCCTACGTGCAATTTTGCAATATTGGAGCCGCCGTGACCGGAATTGGCATTCCTGACCGCAAGGGAATTGTGAAAGACGTAGTCCCCGGATACGAAAACATAATGGATTATTTTCAGGATGCTCCTTATTTGGGAAAAACGGTAGGACGTTATGCCAATCGGATAGCCGGGGGTCTTTTTACCCTCAACGGAACAAAACACCAACTGGCAATCAACAACGGCCCCAATCACCTTCACGGCGGTCCGCAATCCATGTGTCGTCAGGTATGGGTTTCCCGTATAGAAGAAGGAGATGATGCCGTATCATTTACCTATGCCAGTCCGCACGGAGAAGAGAATTACCCGGGAAATGTGCAGGTTACGGTTACTTTCCGCTGGACTGAAAACAACGTGCTGACAATGGAGCTTCGCGCCATAACAGATATGCCTACCATCATCAACCTGACCGGTCATACCTATTTTAATCTGGCGGGAGAAGGCAGCGGCCCTGTTGATGATCATATTTTGCAGATCAATGCAAGCAAATACCTCCCCGTTGATAAAACGAGCATTCCATTGGGGGCACCTGCTCCCGTAGAAGGGACCCCATTCGATTTCAGGGATCCCAAGCCCATCGGCAGGGATATTGCTATGGACAACGAGCAATTACGTATAGGGAACGGGTACGATCATTGTTGGTGCCTTCCTTCTAGTGACGGTTCCATGCAGAAGGCAGCCTTTTTACAGGATCCGGTTAGCGGACGGACACTTACCATGCGCACAACACAGCCCGGGATACAGGTATATACTGGAAACTGGCTGGATGGCAACGGGAACGGGAAAAACGGCATACCACATAAAAACCGGCACGCAGTAGCGCTGGAATGCCAAAACTATCCGGACAGTCCCAACCATCCGGAATACCCAAATTGTGTTTTAAAACCCGGAGAACTTTACTTGCAAATTATTGAATACGATTTCGGGATTCTTTAATCGGAGCCGGGAAGGTAATCCAAAAGAACGGCCCGGCAGGGAGAACCTTCCATTCCTCCGAATTTCAGAGGCAGTGAAGCAAGGTAATAATTACCCTCGGGAACATCTTTCAGGACCAATCCTTCCAGAATAACCAATTCATGCTCCAATAAAATACGGTGTACTTCGTCTATCTGATGTCCGTGACCTACAGTCTGGCTTTCCGTACCCACAAGAACGATTTCGCTTTCTGCCAGCGCTTTGGCTGCTTTAAGCGTTAGCCATCCTTTACCCTTGAACAACAACCGCTTTGCGCCTCTGCCCAGTAAGGGGGACAAAAAGCCTTCATCAATGGGCCCGTCAGCCGTCAAGACCATACACGGACCTATGCAATATTCAAGCGGGATCCGGTCTACGGTTGTTCCTTCTTCAACATAATGGGAAGGTGCATCAATATGTGTGGCACTGTGCAAACACATAGATACCGAAGACAGGTTGTAAGGGGATCCTTCTTTTATACGGGATAGCGGAATGGCCGCCGGAACCGGGTCTCCTTTGAATATGGCACCACTGAATATTTCCTGGGAAATGTCGTATATTCGCATATCAGAATGTCAAAAGATCTGGCAATTTACAAAATAAAAACAACATGCTGCGTATTACCCTAATTTCTACTATTCTTTACATCTTCTCAAATCTTTCTCTAAACGCGCAACCGGGCATCATTGCCCATCGCGGTTTCTGGAACCGGGAAGGATCCGCCCAAAATTCCAAGAGTTCCGTTCAAAATGCGATCAATGCGGGTTGCTACGGGGTGGAAATTGATGTATACCTCACAACCGACGGCAAAGTGGTATTGGTCCATGATCCGGTACTGAATGGTGTCCGTATAGACGAAAGCTCTTACAGTGATCTTTCAGGTCATACTTTATCCAACGGAGAAACCCTTCCCTTGCTTGACGAGATTCTGCCCCTAATTGCTGCACAGCAAGGCACAAGATTGATCATTGAAATAAAACCTCACAAGGACAAAGATAAGGAAAAAGCCGCCGTGGCAAAGATCCTGGAACTGGTGGATCAGGCAGGTGTTCATGAACAAGTGGAATACATAAGCTTTTCCTCCCATATATGTGAAACGGTGATAGCCTCCAGGCCGGCTGCCCGGGTTGCCTACCTGGGCGGCTCTCTCTCTCCTGAACAGCTCAGGGAAAGGGGATATTCCGGGATGGATTACAACATGAGGGTCCTTCGGGAAAACCCCCAATGGATCCCGCAGGCGCAACAACTTGGACTAACGGTCAACGTATGGACCGTAAACCGTCCTGAAGACATCCACTATTTCACGCTTTCCGGTGCAGACTACATCACTACCGACAATCCTTCCTATGCTCCCGTTGACTTGTGGCAGGATCCGGAATTGAGCCAGGTAAACAGGGCTCCCATGCGAACTTCATACTTTGCATACGAAAGCCTTCCCCTTGCACGCTCCCAAAGAAAGACCGGCTCGGCCATGTTCAAAGATCTGGCAGGTCTTTGGAAATTTGCGTGGACACAACATGCCGGCAGGGGATATACGAATTTCCACCAACCCGGGTACGACGACCGGTCCTGGAATTACATGCCTGTTCCGGGGCTGTGGGAACTCAACGGGTACGGAGATCCTCTATACCTGAATGCGGGATACCCCTGGATGAACCAATACAGGTCCAATCCTCCCGTAGTACCCCTGATGAACAATCACACCGGCTACTACCGGCACACTTTTACCCTTCCTGAAGATTGGTCGGAAAAACAGGTTTACATACACCTGGGATCCGTAACCTCCAATGTATACATATGGATCAACGGCTTGTTTGTAGGGTATTCCCAGGACAGCAAACTGGAAGCTCAATTTGACATCACACCGTACCTGAAGGAAGGCGAAAACCTGATAGCCTTGCAGGTTTATCGATGGTGCGACGGCACTTATCTGGAAGATCAGGATTTCTGGCGCCTGAGCGGTATTACCCGGGATGTTTATCTTTTTGCACGTGAAAAAACGCATATTCACGATTTTACGCTGAATCCTTCCCTGCAAAAAAATTACCGGCAGGGAAACCTGGATATTTCAGCAACCCTGAACAAAGCCTCCGGAGATTATATCGTAAAAGCCGAGTTGACCACCCCGCAAGGCCTCAGCCTTGGAAGTAAAATTTTGTCTGAAAGCGGGGACAATCTCTTTACCGGCACATTCGTGGTAAAAGACGTGCAGCCCTGGTCCGCCGAATTGCCTTACCTCTATAACCTAATATTATCACTTGAAGACAAGCATACCGGTGAAACGACAGAATACATCCCCTGGAAAGTTGGCTTCCGCAGTGTTGAGATACGGGATGCCCAATTGCTGGTAAACGGACAACCGGTATTGATCAAAGGCGCAAACAGGCACGAAATGGATCCGTCAACGGGTTATCATGTTACCCGGGAACGGATGATCCAGGATATCAGGCTTATGAAACAATTCAACATCAATGCCGTAAGAACCTGTCACTATCCCAACAACCCGCTTTGGTACCAACTCTGCGATCTTTACGGAATCTATGTGATAGATGAAGCCAATATTGAATCCCACGGCATGGGATACGGAGAACGCACACTGGCAGCCCGAAAAGATTACCTTCAGGCACATCTTCTGCGTATGGAAAGAATGTTTGAAAGAGATAAGAATCATTCCTGCATCATTTTATGGTCCATGGGAAATGAGGCAGGAGACGGCCATAATTTCACCAGGGGATATGAATTGTTGCGTAAAGCCGATATTCAAAAAAGACCTATTCAATACGAACGGGCAACAAGAGCTGAAATATCAGATATTTTTGCGCCCATGTATATGGGATACGAAAGTAGTATCCGTTATCTGGAAAACGACCCCCAAAGACCCCTGATTCAATGCGAATATGCCCATGCCATGGGCAATTCCCAGGGAGGATTCGGCCGCTACTGGGAAATCATTCGTAAATACCCTCATTACCAGGGAGGGTTTATCTGGGATTTCGTGGACCAGGCTTTATACCTTGAAAGACCGGCAGGTCACTATGTTTTCGCGTACGGCGGCGATTACAACCGCTATGACGCCTCGGATCAGAATTTTAACTGTAACGGCCTGTTCAGCCCCGACAGAAGGCCCAACCCGCATGCCATGGAAGTGGCATACCATTACCAGAATGTGTGGGTGCATGACGATGAGGCTGTCAACGGAAAAATCCGTGTTTTCAACGAATATTTTTTCAGGGACCTTTCCCACGTATCCTTATCATGGGAAGTTACAGCAGACGGTGTTCCTGTAATAAAAGGAATTGTAAACGATTTGTCTGTTGAGGCTCAGCAAACCGGTACGGTTGATCTGGGCTACCGTTCTGCAGACCTGCTGCCTTATGTCAATAAAGAACTGTTTCTGAACGTTCGTTTTTACACAAAAAAGGAGGAAGGACTGCTTCCGGCAGGAGAACTTTTAGCCAAAGGCCAGCTTCTTGTCAGTGCTCCTGAAACAAAAGAAACCGACACGGATTCCCCGGATGAATTTATTATTAACGACCGGGACCGCAACTGGCTGATGGCTCAGGCCGGGAATATGCGTGTGGAGTTCAGCAAGCACAGCGGGCTTGTCACTTCCCTCTCGTTTTCAGGCCGGGAAGTACTTTTAGAAAACACCCCTATCCGGCCGAATTTCTGGCGCGCTCCCACCGACAATGATTTCGGGGCTTCTTTACAAATCAAATACGCGGCATGGAAGGATCCCGTAATGAATTTCAAGGGATTCCTTACAGAAGGAAACCGGATCTGTGCCGAGTATGAACTGCCGCAACTCAACGCCAAACTTTTGATGAAATACAGTCCCGACCCCCGTGGAGGTTTGCGCATCACCCAAGAACTTAAAACCGGAGCGCTGCAGGAGGAAGTCGGGGATATGCCTCCGCTGTTCCGGTTTGGCATCAGGTTTTTTATGCCAAAGCAATACAACAGACTTGTTTATTACGGAAGAGGCCCCGGAGAAAATTACCCGGACCGCAAAGATGCCTCTTTTGTGGGACTTTACCGCCAGGACGTTGCGGGACAGTTTTATCCGTACATCCGGCCCCAGGAGAACGGGACACGGACGGATCTCAGATGGTGGCAATTGCTGGATCACGGGGGTTCAGGCATTCTGGTGGACTCGGATCTTCTGTTTTCCGCCTCGGCCCTTCACTATTCTCAGGAATTGCTGGACGACGGTCCGGTGAAGCACAACCGCCATTCCGGAGATCTGGAGGAAGAGAACTTTACCCAATGCTCCGTCGATCTGCGTCAGATGGGCCTGGGATGCATAAATTCGTGGGGTGCACTTCCCCAACCGGAACACATGTTGCCTTACGGAGATTATTCCTTTACCTGTTCCATTCTAGAATCAAATAACTGCTACTGATATGAAAATTTATTTAAAAAAATGCCTGCCCGCGATTGTGTTATCGTTTCTGTTCTCTTTCTTCGCCTTAACAACACTGGAAGCAAAAGTAAAAATTCATTCCATAAAATCTCCCAACGGAGATCTTGAATTACAGGTAGTTACAGACACAAACATTTCTTTTTGCCTGTTGCATAAAGACAACGTGCTGGTGACTTCCCCCGCTTTGTCCATGACCTTGAAGGACGGCACAATACTGGGGCCGAATGCACAGGTCCGGAAAGCACGGAAAACCGATTCACGGGAAATCATCGCGTCTCCGTTATACAGAAAATCCCAGATCGTTGATCAGTACCAACAACTGGATGTGAACTTCCGGGGAGGATTCGGGATCCGTTTT
>JAAYYL010000174.1 GCA_012515395.1 Bacteroidales bacterium | reverse complement strand
TGGCCTCTTGGCGGGGACATGACCGATACCAAAACACTGGTCGCCTTCCTTTCGTGGCTAGCCGCATATGTTGTTAACCGTGTTCCATGCTCCCGGGCAGGCTTTTGCCGATGGAGGCGCTACCTGTACCTTGCTGCCGCACTGATCACCATGGCCGTGTATTCCATTCCCCACAGTACGGCGGGATCTGAATACGATTACAAAACCGGCACTGTTGTGACCGGCAACCAGGAAACATTATGAAAACGACTCAATTTTTCAATCAATCCGTTGAAGACCTGCTGGAACAGTTTGAGGTGTCGGCCCAAACCGGTTTGTCAGAGGCAGAAGTAAAAAAACGTCTTGCAGAATACGGGTACAACCGGCTGGAGACGAAAAAACAAAAATCACTTCTGTCCATGTTCCTGGAACAGTTCAAAAGCAGCATGGTGATCATTTTGCTTATTGCCGCCATCGTATCCGGTGTTATAGGGGTAGCCGAAGGAGAAGGACTCATGGAAACCTTCGTGATCCTGGGTATACTGGTAATCAATGCCGTAATAGGAACCGTGCAGGAGAAAAAAGCACAAGCATCTTTGGAAGCCCTGAACAAGATGAGCTCACCGCAGACAAAAGTGCTGCGTGAAGGACAGGTTTACCAGGTAGATTCCACGGAAATCGTACCCGGTGATATCGTGATCCTGGATACGGGTGATATTGTGCCGGCCGATATACGGCTGATTGAAGCGGTAAATTTAAAAATTCAGGAATCCGCGCTTACCGGGGAATCCGTCCCTGCTGAAAAAATCGACACCATCCTGGAAGGAACGGATATTCCTTTGGGAGACAGGGATAATATGGCTTTTTCCACGGGAGTGGTAACTTACGGACGCGGCAAAGGTGTTGTGACGGGAACCGGCATGAAGACGCAGGTGGGAAAGATCGCCCACATGCTGCAAAACACGGAAGATACGGAAACACCTATGGGAAAAAGGCTCCGGCAACTGGGAAAAGTTCTGGGTTACGTAGCCCTGGGGATTTGCGCGGTGATCTTCCTGGTAGGCCTTTTGTACGGCAACAACTGGTTCCATATGTTCATGATGGCCGTAAGCCTTGCCGTAGCTGCCATACCTGAAGGATTGCAGATTGTTTCCACGATTGTTTTGGCCATTGGGGTACAGAGGCTTGTCAAGTTCAATGCCATCGTACGTACGCTTCCTTCGGTGGAAACATTGGGTAGCACTACGGTCATTTGCTCCGACAAAACCGGAACACTCACCCAAAACAAAATGACCGTCACAGAAGGCTGGGCCGGAGGCAACCGGATTGATTTCCGCACGTTATCCGTTTTGCCGGATTCTGAACCGGAAACAGAGACGGACCCGGCCTTGCAAACGGTGTCGGACCCGGACTTGAACACGGTGTCGGACCCGGACTTGAACACATTGCTGCTCTCTGCCCTGCTTTGCACCGATGCGCACCTGAAAATGCTGGATGACGGGACGCACCAGACCTCCGGCGATCCTACCGAAACAGCGATCGTAGATGTCGGACTCGGCCTGAATTTGAATAAAAGCCGGATGGAAGAGCAGTTCCCGCGCGTGGAAGAAGTTCCGTTCGACTCGGAAAGGAAAAGAATGGCTGTGATAAACCGTCAGGGTTCCGGCACTTTCCGCATCAACGTGAAAGGCGGTTTGGATGAAGTGTTGAGCGTGTGTACCCATATTCTTGTACGGGGTGAAGTACGGCCCATTTCCCCGGAAGATATACGGGCCATTGAAGAGGAGAACAGCCGCATGGCACGCGCTGCGCTGCGTGTGTTATCGGTTGCATATAAGGATATTGAACAGCTCCCCGGGACTGTAAGTGCCGGGTCGGTGGAGAAAGACCTTGTTTTTGTAGGTTT
>JAAYYL010000173.1 GCA_012515395.1 Bacteroidales bacterium | reverse complement strand
ATTTGCAGGAAAGCCAGTCGTTTTGTCCGTTCAAAATGCTGACAGGACTGCCTTGTCCGGGTTGCGGCATGGTGAAATCCATGGTCAGTCTTTACAGGGGGGATCTTGCGGAAAGTTTCAGGTACCATTTGTTCGGGCCGTTGCTTGTGTTGTTTTTCACCTCCGCTTTATTTGTAATGATTGCTGAACTCATACGCGGTCGTAACTTTCAGATAAGGTGGCTTTATAACATGAAACTGGCATACGGGGCGGCTGTTCTGATGGGAGGCTACCACCTGGTCAGGATCATACTTTTTGTTTCCGCAAACAGTTTTCGGGAGATACTGCATGAATCCATATGGTTTTAATTATTGAACGGTCATGGAACAGTTTAACGACGAAAATTTTCTTTTACAGACAAAGACAGCCCGGCGGCTTTATCACGATTATGCCCGTGAACTGCCCATAATTGATTTCCATTGTCACCTGGATCCCGCCGAGATTGCCCTGGATCGTCAATTTGAAAACATGACCCGTGTCTGGCTCAACGGAGATCATTACAAATGGAGGGCCATGCGGGCCAACGGCATAGACGAACGTTTTATAACAGGTACAGAGACAACCGATTGGGAAAAATTTGAAAAATGGGCGGAGACGGTTCCTTATACCATGCGTAATCCGCTGTATCACTGGACCCACATGGAATTGAAATCGGCATTCGGAATCAAGGAACTATTGAATTCAGAATCAGCCGAACGCATATACCTGCAATGCAATGAACGTTTGGCAGAAAAGGATTTCAGTGCCAGGGGGCTGATCAAAAAATTCGGAGTGGAAACCTTGTGCACGACGGACGATCCCGCAGATTCCCTGGAACACCACCGAAAGATAGCTGCTGACGGATTTGCGGTGAAAGTCCTTCCCGCATGGCGTCCGGACAAAGCCATGGCTGTTGAGGACCCCGCGGCATACAAAAAATACGTGGAAAAGCTGGCCGAAGTATCGGGGGTTGATATCCGTTCTTTTGACACGCTCATAGAAGCCTTGCGGGTGCGTCACGCTTATTTCGGGGAGCACGGATGCCGCTTGTCCGATCACGGGATCGAGGAATTTTTTGCCGAGGAGTACACCCCTGCCGGGGTGGAAACGGTGTTCCGGAAAGTGATGAGCGGCAAAGAACCGGGCGTGCAAGAGATTCGCATGTTCAAAACGGCCATGCTCACCGAGTTCGGAATCATGGATTGGGAAACGGGCTGGACGCAGCAGTTTCATTACGGGGCCCTGCGCAACAACAATACCCGTATGTTCCGGAGGATCGGTCCCGATACCGGGTATGATTCCATTGGCGATTTTACGGTAGCACGAAATATGTCACGTTTTCTGGACGGTTTGGACAGCCGTGACAAATTGGCAAAAACAATCATTTATAACTTAAACCCGGGGGATAATGAAATGGTGGCCACGATGGCCGGGAATTTCCAGGACGGCCGTATCCCCGGAAAAATCCAGTTTGGGGCAGCCTGGTGGTTCCTGGATCAGAAAGACGGCATGGAGAAGCAACTCAATACATTGTCCCTTCTGGGATTGCTGAGCCGGTTTGTAGGGATGTTGACCGATTCCCGGAGTTTTCTGAGTTATGCCAGGCATGATTATTTTCGCAGAACATTGTGCAACATACTGGGTAATGATATTGAACAGGGCCTGCTTCCTGTCTCGGAAACGGAATTCATTGGCAAACAGATTGTTCAGGCCGTATGCTACCGAAATGCTTTGGAATATTTTAAATTTTGAATCCCATGAATATAAAACCTGCAGGAGAAAAAGCGACAAGATACAGGTGGACCGTTTGTATGATGTTGTTTTTTGCCACTACCGTCAATTATATGGATCGCCAGGTGTTGTCCCTTACCTGGATGGATTTTATTGCCCCTGAATTTCACTGGACCAATGTGCATTACGGAAAGATCACGGGTATCTTTTCTATCATGTATGCTATAGGCGTTTTGTTTGCAGGAAGGATCATAGATCGCATAGACACAAAAAAGGGGTATTTGTGGGCTATAGGGATATGGTCCGTGGGTGCCTGCCTGCATGCTTTGTGCGGTGTTATCACGGAAGCCGTCGTGGGGTTGGACAGTGCCGGCGCATTACGCATGGCACAGGGTGTGGATATGGTGGCCAGGATAACGACAGTAAGTGTGTCACTTTTCATTTTTGCCCGAAGCATTCTGGCCCTGGGGGAAGCGGGAAATTTCCCGGCGGCAGTGAAAGCAACGGCTGAATATTTTCCTAAAAAAGACAGGGGCTTTGCCACCAGTATTTTCAATGCGGGCGCTACGGTAGGGGCCTTGGTCGCTCCCGTTACCGTTCCCCTGATCGCTACCCGCTGGGGATGGGAAGCGGCTTTTTTGATCATTGGGGCTTTAGGCTTTATCTGGATGGGTTTCTGGATCTTCATATATAAAAAACCCGAGGTTCACCCCAAAGTAAACCGGGCTGAACTTATGTATATTCAGCAAGACGGAGAAGACGTATCTGCAGACGATAAACTCCCGGTTTCACAAACCAGGATATCTTTCTGGAAATGTCTGACCTTCAGGCAAACCTGGGCTTTTGCCCTGGGCAAGTTCATGACCGACGGGGTCTGGTGGTTCTTTCTTTTCTGGACACCGGCCTACCTGAGTTCGGTGTACGATCTGCCTTCAAACAATCCCACCGCCCAATTGCTGATCTTCGTGCTTTATGCCATAACCCTGCTTGCGATCATAGGAGGCTGGCTGCCTACATATTTTGTAGATAAAAAGAAGATGGATCCTTATGCCGGAAGAATGCGGGCCATGCTGATTTTTGCCTTTTTTCCTTTACTGACCATGTTTGCGCAACCGCTGGGCAGTGTATCCTACTGGATTCCTGTAATTATCATTGGCATTGCCGGAGCGGCGCATCAGGCCTGGTCAGCCAACCTGTATTCAACCATAGGAGATATGTTCCCGAAAAGTACCATAGCCACCATAACGGGTATAGGAACTACGGCCGGGATGATATCTTCTTATGTGATCAATCGTTTTTCGGGTGTTTTATTTGATCATGCCGCCAATACGCAGATGACCTTTATGGGATTCCAGGGGGAGGCAGCCGGGTATTTTATTGTGTTCTGTATCTGCTCGGTGGCTTACCTGGGAGGATGGGTGATCATGAAAACGCTCGTTCCCCGTTACAGAAAGATCATATTGTAGATCTGATCCCGGCTATGGCCTCCAGGGATATCTTACACAAACGTGTAATACCGGACCAGTCGTTGGCAATCAGAAGTTCTTTTGTAAAGAGTGCCGAGCCCATCCCAACACAGGTGGCTCCGGCCTTGAACCATTCCCTTAGATTTTCTTCCCGGGGTTCCACACCTCCGGTAACCAGGAACAAACTGCGTGGCATGGGTGCTTTCAGACTTTTAATGAATGACGGTCCCCCGATCTCGGAGGCAGGAAAGATCTTACATATTTCGCACCCGGCTTCCTGGGCATTTCCGACTTCGGTCGCCGTGGCACATCCCGGGATGTAGGGGATCAGCCGGCGGTTACACAACCGGGCAACTTCGGGATTAAAATTCGGGCCTACAATAAAAGCTGCTCCCATTTGAACAAAAAGAGCTGCCGTAGCCGGATCGGTTACGGACCCTGCTCCCAGGATCATTCCGGGACATTCCTGTTCCATAAACCGTTCCAGATGCTCAAATACCTCGTGGGCAAAGTCTCCCCGGTTTGTAAATTCAAAAATGCGTACACCTGCCCGGTAGCAGGCCTTGACTGCATTTTCTGCCGTTTCTTTCTGCGGATGGTAGAAAACAGGAACCAAGCCTGTTTCTCTGATGGCATCCGTAACATCCCATTTTGAAAACCTTGCCATAACAATGATATTATCTGTTTACCCTGCCGGATGCATCTCCGGCCATTAACGTTTCTACTTCCTGAACATTTACCCTGTTAAAATCTCCGTATACGGTATGTTTAAGGCAAGACGCGGCCGTTGCAAAATCCAATGCCCGGCTGTCATTACCCGGGTATGTGATTAATCCGTAAATCAATCCTGCGGCAAAGGAATCGCCTGAACCTACCCGGTCTACAATATGTGTAATATCGTAAAAAGGGGCCGTATGCATTTTTTTTCCGTCCCAAAGGATCGCTGACCAGGTGTTGTGACTGGCACTCAGTGACCCTCTTAAGGTTATGGCCACTTTCTTTGCACGCGGAAATTTTTTCATAAGTGATTCACAAACCGGGTGAAAAGCGGCTGCATCAGTTTTTCCTTCGCTGGCTTTGAACCCTTGCGGTTTGATTCCAAAAACCTTCTCGGCATCTTCTTCGTTTCCAATAATGATATCGCATCCCGATACCAATTCGGGCATGATTTCGGAGGCAGGCACCCCGTATTTCCAAAGGTTTTTTCTGTAATTCAGGTCACAGGAAACAGTGATGCCCATCCTGTTTGCCGTTTTTACAGCCTCCAGACATGTTTGGGCGGCATTCCGGCTGACGGCCGGAGTTATTCCCGTCCAGTGAAACCACGTGGCGTCCTTAAGAGCCTCTTCCCAGCATATCATTTGGGGAAGTATTTCAGAAAAAGATGAATGGGCTCTGTCGTAGATTACTTTGGAAGCCCTGGCAACTGCTCCGGTTTCCAGATAATACAGACCCATGCGATTTCCGCCTCGAATGATGGCGCAGGTATCGACTCCGTGTGATTTTAAATCTTTCAGACACCAAAGTGCCAGATCGTTGTCGGGCAGCCGGGTAATAAAAGAAGCAGGTATTCCGAAATTGGCCAGGGATACGGCGACGTTGGCTTCGCCACCTCCGAACGTTGCGGAAAATTCCCCGGATTGTCCCAGCCGCAAATGGCCCGGGACGGCAAGTCGCAACATGATTTCTCCAAATGTGACAACTTTTCCCATGTTTTTGTGTTGTATATCAGTGCAAATATACAAAAAACGGGAAGTGCCGGGTGCTCAACGTCTGGAAAAGAGGGTGATATAATAGAATAAAGTGGCTAGGGAGCTTAATGCGGCAACAATATATGTATATGCTGCAGAGCGGAGTGCGTCTTTTGCCATGGGATACGTTTCATAATTGGTGATCCCGCTTTCGTTAAGCCAGGCAAGTGCGCGACGGCTTGCATTGATTTCAACCGGAAGCGTGATGACGCTGAATAGTGTGGTCAGCCCGAACAAAATGATCCCGAAAAGCATCAGTTGGGGGAATGTTTTTATGAGCAGCATGCCTGCCAGGATTACCCATATGACCCATTGTGAGGCAAAGCTAACCACGGGAACCAGTGTGGATCTCATTTTCAGAGGAACATAGCCGCGTGCATGCTGTAACGCGTGACCGCATTCATGAGCTGCAACGGCGGCCGCCATAATGCTGTTACTGCCGTATACACCTTCGCTCAGGTTTACTGTCCTGGTGGCCGGATTGTAATGGTCTGTCAGCCTCCCCCTGGTTGAGGTGACCTGTACATCATTAATATTATTGTCATGCAGCATTTTCCGGGCGACTTCCGCTCCGGTTAATCCGGAGGTGACCCGTATTTTGGAATACTTTCTGAATTTTGACCGGAGCAGCGACTGGACTATCCAGCTGAGCAAAACGGTTCCTATGAAAATGATCCAGTAGTAAGACACTGTTGAAGCAGGTTCCATGTTTTTGTTTTTTTTTGATTTTTACAGCAAATACAATGCCGAGCACAAATATTTGTACATTTGTATAAATAACCAAATGATTATGTCACTCTTACACAAATTTACTACTGCCGTTTTGACACTAGGCGCCATAGGCGTCTTATTTTCTTGCGGACCCCGTTATACATACCAGACCGTAGAAGGGGATCCGTTGAATGCACGCATATATACCCTTGATAATGGTCTTAAAGTATATATGACAGTTAATGATGAAACTCCCAGGATCCAGACATACATAGCCGTCAGGGTGGGAGGCAAGGACGATCCTTCGGAAACAACGGGCTTGGCTCATTACTTTGAGCACCTGATGTTCAAGGGAACTTCAAAGTTCGGAACACAGAATTATGAAATGGAAAAACCTCTTCTGGATCAGATAGAGTTGCTGTTTGAAGAGTACAGGGCCACCCGGGACGAAGAAGAACGCAAGGCCATCTACCATCGTATAGATAGCATATCGTTGGAAGCTTCCAAATATTCAATCCCGAATGAATACGATAAACTTATGTCTGCCATCGGAGCTACCGGAACCAACGCAGGGACAGGATATGACCAGACTATGTACATTGAAGACATCCCCTCCAACCAGATCAGGAACTGGGCAAAAATTCAGTCTGAACGTTTTTCGGACAATGTGATCCGCGGATTTCACACCGAACTGGAAACCGTTTACGAAGAAATGAATATGTATTCCACCATGGACAGTGAAAAAGTAATAGAAAGACTTTTCACCGCACTTTTCCCTACACATCCTTACGGAAAACAAACCATTATCGGGACCCAGGAGCATTTGAAGAATCCTTCCATTACCAACATAAAGAATTATTACAAAACGTACTATGTCCCGAATAATACTGCCATTTGTCTATCCGGTGATTTTGATCCCGATGAAATGATAGCCGTTATTGATGAATATTTTGGTTGCTGGGAGCCAAATCCCGAATTGCCCGAACGTATACTTACACAGGAAAAGCCCGTTGAAGGTCCTCTTGAAGTGGAAGTTTGGGGTCTGGAATCCGAGTATGTCACCCTGGGTTGGCAGGGACCGCATATTGCTTCTGCTGAAGATGCCTTGTTTACCGTTATGGGAGAAGTTCTCAGCAACGGGAAAGCAGGGATCATGGACCTGGATCTGAACCAACAGCAAAAAGTATTGCAGGCCGGAGCTTTTGCTTATACGCTGGCAGACAGAAGCACATTAATATTGCAGGGCAATCCAAAACAGGGTCAAACCCTGGAGCAGGTAAAAGATCTGATGTTGCAAAGCCTGGATAAGATCCGTAAGGGAGATTTTGACCAGGAGTTGATCAAAGCCATCGTCAATAATTATAAATTAAATATGATGCGAAGGCTTGAAAACAACAGGGGACGCGCCAACATGTTTGTGAGTTCGTTTATCAACGGAATCCCCTGGGAACAGCAGATTCGTTTTATTGAAAGATTGAAAGCCGTTACTAAAGACGACCTTGTGGCTTTTGCCAATCAATATTTTAAGGATGACAATTACGCTGTGATATACAAACGTCAGGGACCTGATACCACATACAAAAAAATTGAAAAACCGGCGATTACGCCCATTCATACCAATCGGGACAAATCTTCTGCCTTTTTACAAGAAATCCTTGCTGCTGATGTAGAGCCCATAGAACCGGTTTTTGTAGATTTTGAAAAAGATTTTACTAAACAAACAATACGGGAAGGCGTAGAACTTGTATATGTGCCCAATTCAGTGAACGACCTTTTTACTTTATCCATTGTATACGAGCTTGGAAGCAATGTTGACAAAGCCTTGCCGGTGGCTGTTGAATACCTGAATTATCTGGGTACGTCCGAAAAATCTGCTGAAGAAATCAGCAAATCGTTTTACCAACTTGCCTGTACATTCTCTGCCAATGTTTCTCAAAATACATGTTCCGTTACTTTAAACGGATTGGCCGAGAACATGCAACCGGCACTTGAATTGTTGGCTGAATGGATCTCCGGTGCCCAATCAGACAATGAGGTGTACCGTTCGCTGACCGGGAATATGCTTAAAAGTCGCGCGGATGCAAAAACCGACCAAAGAACCAATTTCCAGCGTCTCCAGCAATATATGCAGTACGGCCCGGTGAATCCGGCTACTAATGTTATGTCTGAAAGGGAATTAAAAAGTACTGATCCCGCTTCTCTTTTGAAAAAAGTTCAGGATCTTCTGTCATACAAGGCGGACGTTTATTATCACGGTCCTGCTGCCATAGAGCAGGTAGGTACTTTACTGGAAACTTCCTGGCCAATGGCAGAAGTCCTGCGTCCTGTTCCGGATAAAGAATATTTCAAACCCGTCATTGATGCCGGAAACAACGTATACCTGGCACAGTACGATGCGAATCAGATGTATTATGCTTCTTATTCAGCAAGGGAAAACGAAACATATGACAATGTCCCGTATGCAAAGGCACGTATGTATAACGAATATTTCGGATCTTCCATGAATGCCATTGTTTTCCAGGAAATGCGTGAAGCCCGGGGATTGGCTTACAGCGCAAGTGCTCGTTTTAGCGAACCGGCCCTGAATATGGAAGGATTTCCTTATGTTTTCAGTAGCTTCATAGCTACCCAGAATGACAAGATGGTGGAAGCGATGGAAGCTTTTGAAGAGATCATTAACAACATGCCTGAATCTGAAAAATCGTTTTCACTTGCCAAGGAAGGATTGATCTCTACGCTCAGGACTGAAAGAATCACAGGCAGAAGTCTTCTGAGCTTTTACCGTCAGGCCAAAGAAAAGAATATGTGGCAGGATATGAGGAAAGTTGTCTTTGAAGATGTTCAAAATCTGACACTTGAAGATATTGTTGCCTTTCAGAGGGAATGGATCAAAGACAGGCCTACTGATTATTGTATTTTAAGTGATATCAAGGCATTAGACCTGGAATACCTTTCAGGCTACGGCAAAGTTGTGAGATTAACTGCTGAAGAAATATTCGGGTATTAAATTATGTTGAAGAAAAAAAGCCGTTCGTTGATAAAAATGCGGGTTCTGTAGATAAAACCCGTATCCGGATAAATTCTCCTTGTAATATTGGTTTAGGGGTTTTATCTTTGCCAATAGGATAAATAATGAATGGTTTTTTGAACTAAAAACGTACACAAAAAAGATGCGAAATCTTTTTTACAGGTGGGAGATCTAAATCCCGCCTTTTTTTTTATTTATTCTCCAGTAAATCGTATATTCGTATACTATTTCCCTTATGGTAAAACAGAGCGAATACGAAATCAACAAGGAACTCAGAAAACTGAGGAGGCTGGAAAATATTACCCTTTGGGGTATCATTGCCGTAGCTTTTCTGAGTCCGCTCTTAATACAGCAACACGTTCTGTCGCTTTGGGCCATACTTTCTCCTTTTTTTGTAGGACTATTGATCCACCACTACGTTTATGTGCCCGTCTTTATGTTGAAAGGGAACTATTTTACGTATTTTTTCCTTGTTTTTATTTTGTTATTGGGTATCGTCTTCGGGTGTGAGGCCATCATAGACATTATGGATGTTCGTTACGGAGCTTCCTGGACCAATTTCATCCCGTATGAATCAACCTTGTTGAGCAATTTTGTCATAGCCCTTATGCTTATGGGAATGAATGTGGCCATCCGTATGGTTTTCCATAATATCAAATCAAAAATGCTGGCCCACGAGGCTGATAACAAACTCATAAAATACAAAATGGAATTCCTGCAATTCCAGATCAGCCCGCATTTTCTGATGAATACCCTGAACAATATTCATGTACTGGTTGATACGGATGAAGAAAAGGCCAAAGATGCCATTGTGAGCCTCTCCCGATTATTAAGGCATATGCTTTACGAAAGCACGCCGGACACCAAGGTTTCGTTTGAACGCCAATTGGAAGTCTTCAGGGCATATTGCAACCTCAACCTTTTGAGATACGATGAAAATGTAAAGCTTAATATCACGGTTCCCAGGGACATTCCAAACGTTCAACTGCCTCCTCTTATCATGATCGTATTTATTGAAAATGCCTTCAAACACGGTATTGTATACGGAGAAGAGACACATATCAACATGAATTTCTGGGTAGAACCCGGGTGGTTCCATTTTTCACTTTCCAACACCATATTTCCGGACAAACCCAAAACTGCCAAACAGGGCGGATTGGGTATCAAAAATGTGAAAGAAAGATTGAATCTGTTGTATGGGAACAATTATAAATTAACCATGGAACAGACAAAGTCAGAATATATTGTACATTTGCAGCTCCCCCTATAAAAAGTGAACCTATGAATATAAGGTGTATAGTTATAGATGATGAGCCGCTTGCTTTACAGCAAATGGTATCGTATGTGGGGAAAATCCCATACCTGGAACTGGTAAAAGCCTGTTCCGGCCCCACTGAAGCTATGGAAGTGATGGCTACTGAAAAAGTAGATGTGATTTTCACTGACATAGAAATGCCCGACATTAACGGACTGGAGTACATTCGTTCACTCAAAGACAGGCCTATCATTGTGTTTGTTACGGCATATGCCAATTTTGCCGTAGAAGGATTCCAGGTAGATGCTACGGATTATTTACTGAAACCTTTCAGCCTGACGGATTTTATGAGAAGTGCCGAAAAAGTAAGGCAACAATTTGAACTGAGGCATACCACATCTGCCGGATCGTCGGCAGGGGCCCAGGACACTTCAGTGACCGAGAAAGATGAAGACGCGGATGAACCCGGGAACAGACAGTCTTCTAAAGGATGGGATAGCGAATATGTTTTTGTACGCGCCGATTCAAAAACCGTTCGCTTGAAAATCTCCGATATACAGTATATTGAAAGCCGGAAAGAATATGTTGTGATTTTTTCCGAGAACAGTATCCCTGTAATGACCCTGTTCAGTCTGAAATCCATTGAAGAACGATTGCCAAAGGACATCTTTATGAGAGTCCACCGTTCCTTTATTGTAAATCTGACAAAAATAACTGAAGTCGTACAGAACCGGATTGTGTTTGGAAAGGATGCGTCGGTACCCATTGGGGATCAGTATAAAAAGGATTTTCAAAATTTTCTGAATCAGTATTTTCTCAAATAAACCGGAATGTGGCCTATACTGCAAAGTACCAGACCGCGCACACTCCCTTTATCCGTTTCGGGAATTCTGGCCGGAACCTTTCTGGCGCGGCATTCAGGTTGTTTTGCCTGGGATCTTTTCGTACTTCTTTTATTGACTGCTGTATTGCTGCAGATCTTATCAAATCTGGCCAATGAGCTTGGTGATTGGAAAAAGGGAACAGACCGGCGCCAGCCCGGGCGAAAAGCCTTGAGTTTGCAAAGCGGGAAACTAACCGAAAAACAATTAGTCCGGGCAATTGCCGTTGTATTGATACTTGCGGCAGGGTCCGGCATAACACTGATATATCTGGCATTCGGTACTTTTGCAGGAATTATCCCGGTTTTCTTTCTAGGGCTGGGTGCTCTGGCACTGTCTGCTTCCGTATTGTATTCTACCGGAAAAAAGCCATACGGGTACAGGGGTTTGGGAGATGTTGCCGTGTTTCTTTTTTTTGGCCCCGCAGCGGTAGGGGGCAGTTATTATATTTATACCGGATCCCCCGATCCAGAGATCTTAGCGATAGCAGTAGCCATAGGTCTGCTTGCCACTGCCGTGTTAAACGTAAACAACATCAGGGATTTTGAAAATGATAAGAAATTCGGGAAAATTACTTTTGCCATATTGTTGTCCCGAATGTCCAAAACGGGGTCCACCTTTCCTGCTACACTATACCAAGGATTTTTGATCTTTCTGGCCCTGATCCTGTCTGCATTTTTTGCCGCTGTTTCTGAAAAAGGTACATTCCTTTTTTTGATAGCGATTCCTTTTTTTGCAACACATCTTTATTGGTTGGCCAATAATAAAGGAGCAGGGCTTGACAAAGCCCTGAAAGTCCTTATAGCGGGTATACTTGTATACGCCCTTACGTTATTTTAACCGTTTTCGTTTGGGATAGGTAATACGCGTGTGGTACATCTCCTGGATCTGAACCTTAAGGGTTTCCTGAATACGCCTCAGATTCCTGTAAGTGATATCCGCATGATGCAATTGGTCTCCCGAAATGCGTTGTTTAATCATTTTTTCTACCATCTCGGAAATGCTTTCCGGAGTGTAATCCTTAAGGCTTCTGCATGCAGCTTCAACGGCATCGGCCAACATTACAATAACATGTTCAGGTGTTACAGGCAACCGGCCTTCGTAGGTGAAGTCTTCCACATTTGCGGGATCTCCTCCTTCATTACACCATGTGTTGTAAAAAAATTCGGTGCGGGTTCTTCCATGGTGTGTTTCAATAAAATCAATAATCAGGGAGGGCAACCCGTATTTTTTAGCCAGGACTTTTCCGTCTTCAACATGCTGGATCACGATTCGGGCACTTTCCCGGGGATCAAGCAGGGAATGAGGATTGAAACTGGCTGTTTGGTTTTCTGCAAAATACTGGGGATTATTAATCTTTCCGATATCATGGTAAAGGGCCCCTACGCGGCACAAAAGCGCGTTTGCCCCAATGGTTCTGGCAGCCGTCTCGGCAAGATTTGCTACCTGTAACGAATGCTGCATGGTCCCGGGGGCTTTTTCCGACAATTCCCGGAGCGCCTTGTTTCCGGTATCGGAAAGGTCACGCAGCCGGGACAGGGATACAAACCCGAAAATCTTTTCGAACAGGAAGACCAGCGGATAAGAAGCTATCACCAGAACAGATGCAATTCCGTAATTTCTGAATACCACTCCATTCAAATTGGAGAACGTTCCTTCTGAAATCAGGTGAAATGCCAGATCAATAGTCAGGTAAGTAATAAAAACGACAAGGGCGGAGAGAAATTGTTGCCAGCCTCTTCCCCAGTGACGAAATACGTAAACGGCAACACCTCCCACTACAATATTGATAAGAACAGCATGGTAACTTTCCGTTACCACTGCCAGGGGCATGAGAAATACTATGTACAGGGGTAGCGAAAGTTTTGTCGGAAAGAAAGAATCCAAAAAAAGCACGATTACAGGAAAAGGCAGCAGGTAAAGCGACAAAGGTTCAATCTTCCATGCCGATGAAGATCCTGCAACTAACAAAACAAAAAGAAAAAGTGTAAAAACCAGCTCCGGGATTTTTTTCAGCATTTCCGGACGCACGGCGTCCATGAGGATGAAAGCAATAAATACTATCAGGATAATGATCAGGGTTTGTCCGGTGATCAGAAGCAACAGGTTTCCGGAAAACCCGATCTTGGAATTGTATTCGGCGCGCAGGGAATTCAGGATCTGCTCTGTGGTTCCTGTAATTACTTCTCCTTTGCTTACTATGCGTTGTCCGGTATGTACTATACCTTTTGTCAGCGATATATCCTGCAGATTACTTGATTGTACGGCAAAAGTAGTGCTTTCGTCATAGATGAGGTTAGGGACAAAAAAAGTAGAAAAATCAATCCCTGCAGAACTGATCTCGTTACGTTCCTGGCGGGAAAGGGTTTCCATGTTTTCTAAAAAGATCCGGTAGGCATCACTTGTTGAAAAAACCTCTGTTTGCGCTTTCTTTTCGGCCATTTTTCCCTGTACTACCACAAGCCCGGTTTCCGGTTTAAGTTCGTTGTGCCGGACGTCATCCAGAATACCGCGGCTGTATATATTTTTGAAAAAAGATAAAAGCTTGCCCTGTAGCTCATCGGGGAGTCCCGTGCGGCTTGCTTCAGAAGTAAAAGCCCTTAGTTGTTCTGCTTCAATATCGGGCCTTAATACAAAATAAGGAGTGAAGCTTTCGGCTAATTTTTCCCTTTCCAAATGTAATTCCTCGTCGGTTTTCAAGATAGGGAAATCAAAAGTGGCATCCAGGTTTTCATACATCCAGGGGCTTCCTTTCTGATACTGATACTTGAACTGCCCTTCCCGGGGCAAAGAGAAAACCATTAAAGCTGCTGCCAACACAAAGAGCAGGGGAATTATCACTTTTTCCTTTTCTTTCTTAGTCATTGTATTTTTCTCTTTGACATATTGATATATATGGGCAATTTACACAATTGTCCGGAAAATCTGTTTGTCTGAACGGGATGTTAAAATTAAACATTTCTTCCAACAGACGGTTTAAAAGATTAAGAAAATCATTTTTTAAAGCAGGCAGATCAAGTGGATCTGCCAGATCTTTTTTGTTCAATAGCAAATAACCTTGCGGTTTGTCGGAAAAGACGGAATTAAGGTAATACAGCAAAGGAACGGGAAGTGTATTCGCGGTGCCGGAATTTTCTTGTAAAAAGGCATAACATAATATTTGGAATGCATCCCTGTTTTTTACGGTCTTTTCCGAATCAAAAAGATCTTCAACTTTTGCAAAAGCATTTTTTTCCGTTCCCGTTTTATAGTCAATAATATGTACTTGTCCTTTGCGAATATCAACTCTGTCAATGATTCCTTTGATGTTCACATTGTTATACCTGCATTTGAACATTTTTTCCACGGCTGAAACTACCAGAGGAGCCCGGAATGCATCGTGTTTAACAAATCTTTCAACGTACAGGGTTGCCACTTCAGACAGTAAAATCCATTTTCCGGTTTCGCGTGAAGCATCTTTCCCGTATTGTTCAATAAAGTAGTCATTGGCTATGCGGAGTACTGTTTTGAGAAAAACCTTTTGAGGTTCAATGAGTTGTAATATTTCTTTTCCCGACAGTGTTTTCCCGAGGAAAGGGTTGTACAGATGTTCCAGTATCCGGTGAACAATATTCCCCAAATGAAGGGGATCCGCCTGATCTGAAACCTCAAGAGGTTCTTTTAACAATAAAATATTTTTAAAATAGAAACTTAGCGGGCAACGAATGTACGTTTGCAGGGCAGAAGGACTTAAATATTTATGGGTGTCAGGATTCAGGTATTGTTGCAGGATTTCTTTGACCGGTCCGGATTTCTGGACAGAAACAGGTTTGATTTCCGGAATGGAATGCTGTATGATAACCGGAGTTGTTACAACTTCCGAATCAGGAAGTTCATAACGGATCTGGCGAATAAAACGGGTTAATTCGCCTTTGGACGGGCCTTCCGGGTTGCTGTTCCATATTAGGAAAACGTTTGATGAACGTTGAATAAGACGATAAAAATAATAGGCCTGTATGGCGGTGTGCTGTTCAGCGGCAGGCAACCCGAATGCTTTACGTATATTATAAGGGATCAGAGAGTTGTCTCTGTATGCTTTTGGAAGGACATTTTCCTGTGCAGATATGATGATCAGATTCTTAAAGTCCAGACAACGGGTTTCCAAAATACCCATAACCTGCAAGCCGGTCAGAGGTTCTCCGCTGAACGGGATACTGGCAAGAGACAAGTGTTGTTTTAGCAGTTTGGAAAAAACTTCGGGATGGATATCTATACCGGAGCGTGTTACGGCAAGATAAAGTTTATTCAATTGTTTCCGTGTTTCACGAACAACAGGAATGAGCATCGGGTCTCCGGCCGGCAATGAGTCGAAGATATCGATTTTTTCCAAAAGGGTAAGAAGCCGGTCGTATAACTCAACAGTGTTCCCCGGTACAGTTTTCAAGGTATCGGCAAGTGTCAGAGACTGGACGTAAGGGTGCATTTCCACCGGTCTGAAATCCCTAGATGTTTTGGTGTTGTTATAATAACGCAACAGGGAATCGATAAGTGAAAAAAGGGATGTTTGACGGAGTGGAAAACCCATTGTGACGTTTATCTCCTGTTCCGCAGACGCATGATATCCCAATCCGTACAGAAGTTGCAGCAACAGATTTTCATCAGCCAATACAACCGCAGTTTGGGTGTTGTAAGGCAGGTCATGTTTTTTTAAAAGTTGGGGTACGACCTTGGCTTGTAATACATATGAAGGGGATGAAATCACATGTATAGTTCGGGGATTGCGCAGTGGAGATACATCTTTTACGTATCCTTCTGCCGGTGGAAATTCACGGATATTTTCACGCAAAAACATTCCGGCTTCCTGAAGCGGATTGTCAATATAATAAGGGTCGTAATCCCAATAGAAAAATGCCTTTTTGTTATTTTTCAGATAACGGAATAATTCTTTTTCACAAGTATTCAATGCATTGAACCCAATGAATGCAAACCCTGAAAATTCATTCAGAAAAGCACTTTCTTTATGATTTTTTAATCGGTCCGCCATATTCCGGTATATCATTCCTTCATAGGCATAGCCTTTTTCATTCAATAAACGGTTGAATGCCTGGTATAAAGAAGGGAGCTTTTCCCACAAGGTCATAAAATGAACATTCAGATTATGGTCCGGTTGTGCCTGAAAGGATGACCAAAAAGATTTGATAATTTCTTGCTGTTCATTACTCAGAAAGCTGAAATCAACGCTGATACGTTTCAGATC
This sequence comes from Bacteroidales bacterium, assembly GCA_012515395.1. GTDB lineage: Bacteria > Bacteroidota > Bacteroidia > Bacteroidales > UBA932 > DMER64. The sequence continues at coordinate 21,074 of JAAYYL010000173.1, read as the reverse complement.
TCTTACGTTGTGGAATAATTGAGCAGGGTCCAGCATGTATTTATCCACCTGGTCAAAGTCGCGGATGATTGTGTTTCCCAGTGTATAGAACTCCTTAAGACTTTCTTTTTTTTCCGTTAAAGAAGAATAGAGTCCGTACAGTTCTGTAAGCAGTATTAATATGTCAGTGGCTTTCTCTCCGGCAATTTCTTCAATCAACTGATTGATCACCAGGGTCCTGGGCATCCATATTTCTCTTTTTATATATCCGGAAAGTTCCTTTTGAAAAAACAATCCGGCTCTCCTGCCGGGAAATACAAGGCAACAGTCAGATATACCTTCTCCGTAATGCTGGTAAAGTGATCGGGCAACAGAATTCAGAAATGAAGTCCGGTTCATCTTTTCAATCTGAAATATTCTGCAGTACCTCTGACACCCGGGAATTTGCCGGTATCACCCAGGTAATATCCTACGGAAGATTTCATGTTGTTGTAGTAGAAGATCAGGAAATGCTCTGTTTGCATATCCTGTTGCGAAGGAATATAGCGGGATTCTATAGTGTTGTTGTGGTCGTCATAAGTATATAGATATTCTCCTGCGTCTTCCCATGTACCTGTTTCCGGGTTTTTTTTCTTTTCTTTTTCACTTATGACATTTCCTTTTTTGTCGTAGGTATAGGTATATTGAAACACAGGTTCCCATTCACGAGCGGTTTTATTCCAGAAATCCACCATTCCTCCCAACCGTTTCCCGTCTTGATCATAAAGGAAAGAATCCCTGATGAAATTTTCCCAGCCGACTTCGGGGGTTGTCAATCTGGCCTTAAATGTAAACCTTCCCCGGAGTGTAATATCCTTTTCAATTTCCCCGTTATTCCATTTTTCACGTACAACATACAAAAGCCGGTTTTGCTCATCCCGTATGTAGTGGTCTTTAAACATGTCTTCCCAAAGACTTTCATCCGTGCGGTAAGTCTGGTGTATTTCTTTTATCAGGTGGCCGGTATCCGTTTTATACTCGCATATTACACGTGCACAGGGCGTCCATTTGCTTGTTTCCTGCTCTCTTTTTTCAGTAAGAGTGCCGGTCCGTATGCCATAAATGTCATAGGAGTAAGAAATTCTGTAATCACGTTTCCAGGTTTGGGATTCCGGATCCCAAAGATCTCCGGTTTCGGTGAATTTATTACCCTGTTCATCGTAAATGAACTGAAACCGGCCCCGGGCCCTGTCTTCAGCATCGTAAGTAATAATGGTACGGGGCTCCCACCAGGAATTGTTGATACAGCCGGTCAGGGTCAAAGCCAATAAAATGAAATAAGATTTTTTCATGGCAACTTGTTTAATTTAACCCGTTAAACGCAGTGGAGATGGGCGGACTCGAACCGCCGTCCAAACAGCGCATCCAAAAGCTTTCTACACGTTTAGTCTACATTTGGTTTTCGGGAAAAAGACTGCCTGCAGACAGGCCATCAGTTCCTTATCTCCTTAAATCTTGCTACAAAGCCGGAGCTTCTTTGCAGCCAGCCCTTTGTAAATGATACCCCGTTTGCCGGGAACCAAAAGGCGTAAGTCCCGGCGGGATACTCGTCATTCCGGGCCTAGCCCGGCTTGATTAAGTGATCAGTTAATAACCGATCAGGCAGCGAGTGCGTAATTGTTGTTGCCAGTTATGGCTTGAGTCCTGAGATTTTGGAGCCGGGACACGAAGCTCCACGTGCTTACTTTCCAATGTCGTCTGCTGTCAAAACCAAAACATCCCCATGGTAAGTATATTGCAAAGATAGGTAAAATTTAATGAATGAGAGTACGCAATAAATTTGACAATCCTTTTGCAGCAGCCAGAATGCCAAGGATCATGATAGCAATACCCGCAAAACGGTTAATGTTCCATAATTGCCTGAGTCTGAATTTTTTTCTGAACAGATTGACAAAAGTGCTTAACAGGAACCACCACGATGAAGCCCCCAGAAAGACTCCCAGCAATATGGCTGAGATGATAAATGAGCCGGAACTCCTGTCAACACTGGTTCCCAAAAAAGCAAAAACACCTATGATTAGAAACAGGCATCCCGGGTTGGTAATAGACATGAGAAACCCGGTAAGGTAATCTTCCCAGAATTTTTTGGATTCCCTGTTTTGGCGCAACTGTTTTACGGGATTGGACGAAAATATGGCCAATCCAATTATCATCAGGGCCATTCCGCTGATAAGAAAAAGCAAATTCTTATTGTTTTCAATAATATTCCGGATGAATGAAAGGCTCAGTATGGCAAGGGATGCATATATTACATCGGAGGTAGCTGCCCCCATACCGGCTACCAAACCGGATCTGGGACCTTTGCTCAATGTCCTTTGGATGCAGAATAAACCGCCGGGTCCCAGGGGTACTGAAACCGAAAAACCGGCTATCATTCCCATTAACAAATTCAGGGGAAAATCATTCATGGCGCGCAAAGTTATAAAAAATCAGTTATTTAATAATAATTTGTAGATTTGTCTCATGAATTCCGTACGCAAAAATCTTGTAATGTCCGTATTGTCGGGCATTTTGCTTAGCATCCCTTTTCTTCTTCCCCACACCGGACTAATCCTCTTATTTGCTTTTGTTCCTCTTTTGTGGATGGAGTATGCATTCACCGTGAACGGCACAAAAGGATGCTGGAAATATTATGCACTGACATTTGTCATTTGGAATGGGTTGACTGTGTTCTGGGTATGTTACAGCACGCTGCCCGGAGGTATATTTGCCATTTTGGGCAATGCGTTTCAAATGTTTGTTGTTTTTGCGGCTTTCCGCAGGGTCAAAAAGTGGCTGTTAAGAAAAGGAAAAACGGATGTCCCGGCATATATTTTTCTTGCAGTGCTTTGGATAGCATGGGAGTTCTTCTACTTTGATGCAGAAATATCGTTTCCCTGGCTTGTACTTGGGAATGGGTTTGCCACCAATGTGAGTCTGATTCAGTGGTATGAAGTAACGGGAACTCTCGGTGGAAGTTTGTGGGTCTGGATTGTTAATCTGTTGGTGTTTTTCATCTTCCGTGAAAATATCACCAAACGAAAACTCATTTTGCTTGCAACATGTATTTTCGTTCCCATTATTTTTTCAATTATAAGATTTGTTACATACAAAGAACCGGATAACCCGGTTGAAGTCGTAATCGTTCAACCGAACATTGATCCGTGGAAAGAGAAATACAGTACGATGCCCCAGGAAGAACAAGACAGAAAGATCCTAAAACTTGCCCGGGAAAAAATCACTTCTTCCACCGACTATGTAATAGCCCCTGAGACAAGTGTTCATGAGATCATATTGGGGAATTATCATTCTTCACCATCAGTTCTGCAGTATAGGCAATTGGTTGAAGACTATCCCGGAGCGGCTTTTATTTTTGGAGCAAATACCATCGGATTTTATCCGGCTACCGTAAAAAAACCCACACCTTCCTCACGTAGATACCAGGACAGGTGGTATGAAGTTTACAATTCGGCATTGCAACTGGATACTTCCGACCGCATACAATTTTATCACAAATCAAAACTTGTGGTTGGAAGTGAGAAAATGCCCTACATAGATATATTCCCGTTTATTGAAAAATTATCATTGAATCTGGGAGGAACCACGGGTACTCTCGGAACGCAAACTGAACGGACCGTTTTTTTAAAGACAGGCAGCAGGGCGGCTACCGGGGTGGCTATTTGCTATGAATCTATTTACGGAGAATTTTTTACGGGTTACGTAAAGAACGGTGCCAATTTTATGACAGTTATAACCAATGACGGATGGTGGCGGAATACACCTGGATACCGGCAGCATGTCAGTTATGCCTCCCTTCGGGCCATTGAAACAAGAAGAAGTATTGCACACAGTGCAAACACCGGCATCTCTGCGCTTATAAACCAGAAAGGCGTCCGCATTATTCAGACACGATGGTGGGAGCCTGATGCCTTGAAAGGGATTATCAACATGAATGACTCCCTTACGTTTTATGTTAAATACGGGGATTATACGGGCCGAATTTCCGTTATCATTATGTTGCTGATCGGTCTTTATTCACTGATCTGTGCTTTGCCGTTCCGCAAAAAAGGATGAAATCTGAGTGAAGGAGATGAGATGAATTCTCCAATCTTAAGCCTCTCCCAATAATGGTCAACTGCCAGGATGGTTTCCATGGAAGAACTGCATACGTTAGGCCAGGGTCTGATTACACCTCTTTCTTTTTTGTTTTTTGTACAGGCATCTACAAACAAAACCCCGTTCTTAATACTGACATCTCTTATAGGATCAGCCTGGTTGATCATCATCCAGAAACACAAATCCTTATCTTTCAGATCAACTTCCCGGTCAACCGCAATCATGATTCGGATATCCGAATGATGTTGAAGATGATCCGCTTCCGACTTATGATAGAACCGAAACGGCTCTTTGTCTGTAGAAGGCTTATGAACGTTTATGCCGGCTTTTCGTGTGGCATCAATACACATTTTTCCTCCAAATCCATTCTGAGGAGCGGCATGGTCAGTAACGCTTAACGGTCCTTTGCTGAAAAAGGTGTCCCGGGACGGATTGTAATATTTTTTTATGCATTCGTTGACTTCGTAAATATTTGCGACATCCACGTTTTCATCTACCAGGACCAGCAATTTATTCAGGTAGGTCAGATACGACCCCCAAAATGCATGGGCCACTTTTTGTGTCTGGCCCGGGTAAAACTTTTTGATGGCCACTATGGCCGCTGAACCTGTATCGGCAAAATAAGGGAAACAGATCTTTCTGATTTTCAGCGCGATACTTTGTTCAATATTTGTTTCCACAAAAACTGAAACTGCTTTAGTCAAGTGTCTGCGTGAACGAATTACACCCAGCGAAGGAATAATCAGGGGTAATTTGGCATTTTTTCTATGAGTAATACAGGTTACATGCATGAGCGGTTCTTTTCCTTCCATAGAATAAAAACCGGTACTTTCGCCGCATGAGGCAGAAGCTACCTGTTGTGCGTTTTTATCTATGTACCCTTCAATTACAAGGTCACAATTTTCAGGCACTTCAAGGGGTTGACTAAGGCAGGGCACTTTGACAATAGCTTTTTTTCTGAGGTACCCTCCGAACAGCAGGGGATCAACATCAATAGAGCGCGGAACGACGCCTGTCAGTATATATAACGGATCGCCGCCGAAAAACAAAGCAATTGGAATTCTTGCCTGTGGAGATTCATTGATAAATAAAGAAGCCTGCGAACCCGGTTCAAACCTGAGTTGAACGGTAGTTTTGGAATGCCAGAGCATGCGTGTGGATTCTATTGTATAGGTGTCCAGGTATGGATTCCTGATCAATAGCGGTACTTCGTGAAGGCTGTGTGCCTGATCAAAGGCGCGGTTCCTTAGGAAAGGGATTCGGTTCAAGTCAGGCGGAAACAGTGCAATCTCCTGGCAGGAACCGGCACTTGACGTTTTTGGAACGTATTGGTTGAACTCCGATACCGGAGATCTTCTCATGAACCGGTTGCTGGTACGGCTCCGGGCTATTGCCTGGTAAAAAGCCGATATTCTGTTGCAGACATCATCCAAAGTATCCATTTCAAATGCCAGGGCAATCCTTTTTTCGGAAGAAAAGAGATTGGTTACAATAGGGAAAATTGTACCTGTATCGGAAAAAAGCAAGGCTTTTCCACCATTGTGCCGGCTGGCCTGACGGTCTGTTATTTCAGCAATTTCCTGATCTGTGTCAACGTGACGGGTTATAGTCAGCAATTCGCCTTTCTGATGTAATATTTTAAGATATTCGTCAAAATAATGGATCATGAGGCATGAGTTCTGTTAATATATATGTCAGTGTTTCCACGGAAAGATGGTCCGCTATGATTTTTTTGTCTTTATCAAGAAGCAATATCAGGGGTATTTCGTTGATGTTGTAATGGCGGGATATACGGTCATCTCCCGATGGATTCCATAAATTTATCCAGTCTGTGTATGTCCCTTCTGCCAACCATTTTCTCCAGGATTTATAATCATTCCCTGTATATAAGGCTGAAAAAACGACCTCAATATCCCGTGTGTTTTTATAAAGTTGATATAAAAGATGCGTAACCATACCGCATGTGGTACAGGAAGGATCGTATATATAAAGAACGGTATATGGCGCTTGTATATCGTATAACGCGTAAGATTCGCCATTTTCAGTTTCCAGGGTTATGTTTGGAGCAACAGGCAGATCAACCTGTTCACGGGAACGGTGATCTTCCATGATCTCGTTTAGCGTTTCGGTACCGATATCTCTTCCAATGATGGTTTTATTTCTGTCGAGTAAATACAACCGGGGTGTGCTTCTTACGTTATATTTCCTGTGAAATTCCGAACCAAGGTCGGGATCCCAAACAGTAACCCAGTTATTCGGAAAGAAGTCAGAATATTTTTCAAAAACACCCTGATTGTTTTGGGTGTAGACCGCATAGAAACGAACATCTTGATAGTCGTCTCTTTTTGAAAGTTTTACCAGTTTCAGCAATTCATCACTGCAGGCAGGACAGTTGTCTTCAAAAAAGAAAACCACTGTGTAGGGAGCCTGTATAGCATCCAGAGAACGAACGGTCCCGTCTGCGTCCGGCAATGCCAGTAATGGCGCTTTCATACCGGTGAGGCACTGAGCATTGAATTGCACATAAGTTTCCATTTCCTGCAACATTTCAGGATCGTCTGATAAATCCGGATTGTTTAAAAAGTATTCATTTGCAATGTGTACGGCAACGCGCTCCATGCCCATGATTTCACTGGTGAAAAAAAGAGTGAACAAGTAACGGGCACAATATGCCCTTACACGTGGATGCATTTCTTCTTTCAGAATGAGGTCGGTATAACGGATAAGGGTGTCCGGTTGCTGAACCAGTTTCTGTGTAAAAAATTCCTTCAGCCTGACCGGAAGTATAGAGGTGTTCAGGTATCGTGAGTCTGTAAAATCAATGTACCCAAGATAATGCATGGGGTTTTCACCGTTGGCATGTTGGGGAGTGAATACGTTCCGGGCAATGATTCCCAGCATGCAACTGTCAAACTGTCCGGCCAGGAAATGGGTATATTCCCTGATTACCCCTTCCATCCGTTCTACTTCCGGTAATTTTTCCTGAGGAGCTGAATCCGAGTCCAGAATATTGTTTATCAAGGCGTATTTATCCTGGAGGAAACGGTAAAAACGCATATAGGCATTGTTTTCTTCAGAGCCGTCTATCTGAATGTCTTCAGTCCTTCCCTTGTTAATGGTAGCTATAAAGCGGATGGATACAGGTTCCGGTCGTGATATCAAAAAATTAAACAGCCTCCTGTTGTCTTGCACAAACATATACTGCCCGGGTTCCAGGATCTGCTCACCCGTGAAAGTCATGCATCCCTGTAAGTCAGGAGACAGTGTGTCTATGGGGATCACATGCTCTCCCTGCTGCAGGGCAAGGATGACCGGGGAGTCGCTTCCCCCGTTCAAACACAGAAAAAGGTTATAGAAAACAGCCAGAAACAGAGACCACATAAGGGTGTCCTACATTTTTAAATATTTATTTAAATCCACTCCGGGGGGTAGCATGCATCCGGCATCGCCTCCGTTCAAAAGCACATCCCGTACTACCGTAGAAGAAATAAACGAAAATTTTGGCCCAGAGGGGATAAAAATTGTCTGGATTTCGGGCGCCATCTTTGAGTTAACCTGGGAAATGACCTGTTCCAGTTCAAAATCCGTGGTTGTCCGAATACCCCTGAAAATAAAACGGATGTTGTTTTTCCGGCAAAAATCTATGGTCAAACCGTTAAACGAACAAACTTCCACCTGTTTCAAGTCTTTGACAACGTCCCGGATAATGGCCACACGCGCCCGGGGTGAAAACAGGCTTACTTTCTGCTGATTTACTCCAACAGCAACGATAACCCTGTCAAAAAGTTTCAGTGCCGAGTGAAGGACATCCAGATGGCCGGATGTAAACGGATCAAAAGAGCCGGGAAAGACAGCGATCTTTTCCATGGAGATAAATAAATTGGTTAAACACCAAAAGTAAGAAAAATATCGGATATAGTTAATTTACAAATGCCAGTCTATTGGATTGATTCCTTTTGAGACCAGATATGCATTTGTTTTTGAAAAAGGACGGGATCCGTAAAAAGCTCCGCGGGCAAGAGGTGAAGGATGTGCCGCTTCCAGAACGCAATGCCTGGAAGAATCTATCAGACTTTTTTTGCTGCGGGCAAAATTCCCCCACAGTAAAAAAACAATATGTTCTTTTTGTTGTGAAACAGTCCTGATCACGGCATCGGTGAATTCCATCCAGCCTATGTCGCTGTGCGAGGCAGGTTTTCCCGCCTCCACCGTAAGAATGGCATTGAGCAACATGACTCCCTGGGCAGCCCAGGCTTCCAGACATCCGTGGGAAGGGGGCACAATACCCGTATCGGCGTGTAACTCGGCAAATATGGTTTTCAGCGAAGGCGGAGGAACGGTATTACGGGGCACGGAAAATGACAATCCGTGAGCCTGTCCGGGGCGGTGATAGGGATCCTGTCCCAATAAAAGGACTTTTAAAGCAGAAAAGGGGGTCATTTCAAAGGCATTGAAGATCTGCTTTCCGGGGGGATAAATAATCTTTCCGTGCTCTTTTTCAGTATGAAGGAATGAAGCGATGTTTTCAAAATACGGTTTTGAAAATTCCGTCTTCAAAACGTTTTTCCAGCCGGTTTCAATACGTACGTCCACCTACAATACGTATTTGATCACTTCAGAGATGGTCTTCATGAATTTGAATTCAACCCCTTTTATAAAGTCAGGATTGATTTCCTCAATGTCTTTCCGGTTGTCTTCGGACAGAATTATGGTTTTAATTCCGGACCGTTTGGCTGCCAGAATCTTTTCTTTTATACCGCCTACAGGAAGTATCCTGCCGCGTAAGGTAATCTCACCGGTCATAGCTACGCCTTTACGTATGCACTTGTCTTTAAAGGCACTGGCCATGGAGCAAATCATGGTTATTCCGGCAGAAGGGCCGTCTTTCGGAATGGCTCCTTCGGGGACATGAAGGTGAATATCGGTTTTTTCAAAAACCTCCGGATCAAGATCCAGAAGACCGGCATGTGCTTTTAAATACTGTTGGGCGATAATGGCCGATTCTTTCATGACATCTCCCAGATTGCCCGTAGTGGTGAGAGTTCCTTTTCCTTTACTAAGACTTGATTCCACAAAAAGAATTTCTCCTCCGGTTTCTGTCCAGGCCAGTCCCGTGACTACTCCGGGGAATTCATTCCCTTTCTGAATGTCCTGTATGATCCTGTGTACTCCCAGGATTTCCCGCACATTGTCGGGTGTCAGGTTGGGATCGTATGTTTCTCCGAAAGCAATTTTTTTAGCTATGTTACGGGCAATTTTGGCCAATTGTTTTTCCAGGTTGCGAACTCCGGATTCCCGTGTGTATTCGTTAATCACAACGTCCATGGTTTTGCGGCTCAGCCTGAGTTGGGGAGGTGTTAGTCCGTGAGCTTCCAGTTGCTTGGGCAATAGATGTTTGCGTGCAATGGTCCTTTTTTCCTCGGCAAGGTATCCGTTAATGGGAATCATTTCCATGCGATCACGCAATGCGGGTTGGATGTTGCCTATGCTGTTGGCCGTAGTAATGAACAATACTTTGGAAAGATCATAATCCACATCCAGGTAGTTGTCGTGGAATGAGTTGTTCTGGTCTGGATCAAGCACTTCCAGTAATGCCGAGGATGGGTCTCCCCTGAAATCCGCGCCCACTTTGTCTATTTCGTCCAGAACAATGACCGGGTTAGAGGATTTGCTTCTTTTTATACTTTGGATGATCCTGCCGGGCATGGCTCCGATGTATGTACGTCTGTGTCCCCTGATCTCAGATTCATCGTGAAGACCGCCGAGTGAAATACGTGCGAAATTCCTGCCCAGTGCCTTTGCCACCGACATGCCCAGGGAAGTCTTGCCGACACCCGGAGGGCCGTAAAGACACAAGATGGGGGATTTCATGTCTCCTTTAAGTTTCAGAACGGCCAGATGTTCCAGGATCCTGTCCTTGACCGTTTCCAGACCGGAATGATCCCGGTCCAGCACCCTGCGTGCCCTTTTCAAATCCAGGTGATCTTTGGTGTATTCTCCCCACGGAAGATCTACCAGGAACTGCAAGTAATTCAGCTGGATTCCGTAATCGGGCTGGTGCGGATTGGCGCGTTCCAATTTTTGGACTTCTTTTTCAAATATCTCGGCTATTTCTTTACTCCATTTCTTCTTTGCCGCTTGCTCCCGCAGGTTGTCGATCTCTTCCATGTCCTGTGACAGCCCCAACTCGTCCTGAATGGTTTTTAACTGATTGCTCAGGTAATATTCTTTTTGCTGCTGATCAATTTCACCTCTGACTTTTTGATGTATCTGTTCTTTGAATTTCAGAAGCTCAAGGTGTTTGTAAAGCAATTCCAACAATTTGGAGGCCCTGTCTTCCAGGGCATCTATTGCCAGCAGGTTCAGCTTTTCCTTGATCCCTTCCAGGTAGATGTTGGAGGCAACAAAATTCACCAGGAAATCTTCCTTTTCAATGTTTTTAAGGGCAAACTCGGCTTCACGCGGTATGCTGGGAGTAAGTTGAAAGATCTGGGCTGCTACTTCTTTGATGCCTTCGACAACCGCTTTGTAATTGGTGTTGTCATCCAATGGCATGATATCTGACAAGTAACGCACTTCTGCTGCAAAATAAGGGTCTTTCTGCACCATCCTTTCCACATGGAAACGTCGGCTTCCGTGCAATATTACGGTAATGCCGCCTTCGGGCATTTCAATGATCTTAAGTATTTTGGCCAAACATCCGTGACGGCTTACATCATCTTCATCCGGATCGTCGTCTAACGGATTCATTTGGGTAACGGTTCCTACCCATTTATCACCCGCAAAACTTTCTCTGACCAGTTTCATTGATTTTTCCCTGCCGACGGTAATGGGAATAAGTGTTCCCGGAAAAACGACGGCATTGCGCAGAACCAGCAAAGGAAGTATCTGAGGTGATTCTTCTTCTCTAATATTTCCCGGTTGTTCTTCCATCTCCATTTCCATTAAGGGAATAACGGTCATCTTGTCACTTAGAATTAAATTCATATCTGTATCTTCTGCATTCACTCCGTCAATCTTCGTGCCACAGGACCTGACTGACAAAATGACTGATTTTTATATAAAAGGAACCTTAATGGAAAAAAAGAAATTTTTCCATGACAGAACGCCATGTTCACATTGTTTGTTTACCGAGTAATCGATACCTATTACCATGTCGTAATAAGTTACCAGGTCTATACCCAGTCCCCCGGCATAGAGAAACTGATTGCTAAGGGTATTCAGACAATAATCCCATTTGTTATAGGCATAACCCATATCAAAATGTGCATTGGCATAGATGGTAAGATGTATCTTGTTGAATTGAGGAAGGAACGAAAGCCAGTTGAGGGTAAACGTTTTTTTCTTCAGAATGTTGAATTTCAGCGTATTGTTTGAAATGGCAAATACCTGGCCGTCTGCCACTGTATATTCGTATCCGCGCATCATGTTGTTGTCGTACCCAATGGCTTTTTCAAGAATATATGCCTGTGTGTTGGACAGGGAATATCCGCCGGAAAAAACTGTGGATAAATACCAGCGGGATTCAGATATCTGTTTGAAATACTGGAGGCCCAGGGTAAGTTGAGCATAACGTACTGATGCATCGGATGTGATGTAAGTGTTCATGCCTGCCTGGAAAAAATAGCCGTTCAAAGGATATGGATGGTAATCCCTTTGGTCAAGGCGGTACCTGTAATTAAGCCTGAAAGCGTTTCTCTGAAGGCGGTCGTTTCCCCAGTAATGAGGATTGATCTTAAGTACCGTATCGGCAAGCATGCTGTATTCGTGCATGAAGGAAATGTGATGCAGGGTTCTTATATCCGGACGGTATGTATAATTGATCCGGGTATCTACGGATTTTTCCAGGATGATATCCGGCAGGTTGTATCTTGCCGGTTTATCTTCCCCGGTAAAAATATCCAGGTTGTGGCTGAAATTTCCCTGCATATCCACGCTCATAAAATGCTTGCCTTTCCTGTCCAAAGATATGTCGCGATAACCCAGGAAAACTCCCCATTGATAGCCTCCGTGCGCAGCTATAACCAGTTTGTGTTTGAGTCCCAGAAAATTATCTATGCGTGCTCCTGCTTCAATGGTAATCTTTGTAAAATCCCAGTTTTGCAGCCAGGTGCTCAGGTTGCGTTCTTCCAGCTTGACTTCTATCAGTGGCCATATATACCACCTTTCCTGTACCTGAATGATCAGCGTGATCAATGAGGGATCTTCAATTGATCCGAGAGGGGATATCTCAACAAAATTAAATAAAAGCAAGTTGTTCAGATTTTCTTTTGCCAGACGCAATTGTTCTGCGAGATTTTCTTCAGGGATAATATCTCCCGTTGCAAACGGTAATTCCCTGAGGATAATGAAATCTTTCGTGATCTTATTGCCGGTAATTTGTATTCCGTCAATACGCAATTCCCTGCTCCATCCTGTTAATGAGAGTAGTGAAAAACATAAGGAAAGAAAAAAAATACGGAAAAAGGTCGGTTTCATAAGCCGGCAAAATTATGAAAAAAATCCATATACTTTTCAATTAACCTGGAAACAGCGTACCGGGAAAAGTCGTCTCGGTCAATTTCCAGGTATTCTGTTTGCAGGTAATTTCCACCGCTTTGCAAACGTATTCTGTAAAAAACAGGGTATATGGTCTGATGAGACAATTTATGGGGTTTGGCTCTGTATATATTAATAAGTGTACAGGATGATACGTCCAGCATTTTCTTAAAATCCTCCGTTTTAATCAGATTTGGGTAACCGGCAGGGGAGGATGTTTCTATCAGGGGAAATTCATACAAGCCCTTCCATATATCGTTCCCGGTTCTTTGCCTTATGAACGTTGCATTCCCGTATTCTATGTCCAGGTAATGGAAATACCTGGTTTTAGCTGTTGCCTTTTCTTTTTTTACAGGGAGCCTTCCGGTCTGGCCGTCCCTGTAAGCACTGCAGGTTTGGATCATTGGGCATATTCCGCATACAGGTCTGGGTGTACAGATAAGGGACCCGAAATCCATCAGGGCCTGGTTGAATGAAGCACTGTCCCCGGCAGGCAGTAAAGATTGGGCCAGGGTGGTGAATGATCTTTTAGCTTCCGCAGAATCAACAGGAGTATCAATCCCGAAATACCTGGCCAATATGCGGTATCCGTTGCCATCCAATGCTGCCACCGGCAGTCTGAATGCAAAAGAACCGATAGCTGCAGCAGTGTAAGGACCTATGCCGTCCAGTTTTTGAAGCAGTCCTGTATCTTTGGGAAATGATCCGCCGTATTCCCTCATAATCTTTTTTGCAGTCTTATGCATATTTCGTGCCCGGGAATAATAACCCAGTCCCTGCCATGTTTTTAAAACCTGGTCCTCAGGGGCTTCCGCTAGACGCTCTATAGTCGGAAAAGTTTCCAGGAAGCGGTTAAAATACATTTTTCCCTGCTGTACCCTGGTTTGTTGCAGAATGATTTCAGAAACCCACACAGAGTATGCATCTTTGTATTCTTTCCAGGGTAATTCCCGTTGGTTATCTCTGAACCACGCCAGCAGGAGGGTAGTGAAATCCATGGGGCAAAGATAGCTAAACGGACGTTTTTTTTGGATTTTTTACTCTAAACGTCTTGATATTAAGAATTAAATGTTACTTTTGCAGTCCATTTGGAATGCAATCATTAACAATAACTCTTAAATTTATCGTATTATGACTAAAGCTGATATCGTAAACGAAATTGCCAAAACAACAGGCCTGGAGAAAGTTGCCGTTCAGAAAGTTGTGGAATGCTTTATGGATAACGTAAAAAACTCTTTGGTTCAGAATAACAACGTATACCTTCGCGGTTTTGGTAGCTTTATTTTGAAAAAACGCGCCCGCAAAACGGCTCGCAATATTTCTAAAAACACAACCATCGTAATTCCTGAACACTACATACCCGCTTTCAAGCCGGCAAAAGTTTTCATGAATAAAGTGAAAAACAGCGTTAAATAAATTTAATTATGCCAAGCGGAAAGAAAAGAAAAAGACATAAAATGGCGACGCACAAACGTAAAAAACGTTTGCGCAAGAACCGTCATAAAAAGAAATAAGCCATCATATGTCTCATGAACCAGGAAACCTAAAGCAACTTTTTTCGAAAAGACTCTTTAGGTTTCTTACTTTTACCACAGAATGGAGAAAGATTTAATTATTGATGTTACTCCTTCCGACGTTACCATAGCGTTGTTGGAAAACAACAGGTTGACGGAACTGCATAAGGAAGAGACCAGTGACAATCATTTCTCGGTGGGTGATCTGTGTCTGGGCAGGGTCAAAAAGATCATGCCCGCACTGAATGCAGCTTTTGTAGATATCGGTGACGATAAAGATGCTTTTATTCATTACCTGGATTTGGGGTACGCCTTTTCGGCAGTCAATTATTTTATCCAACAGGTGATCGCCAAAAAAAATACGCCCCAGGAAATTTATTCAAGTCTGAAGCTGGGCTCTGTTTTACCCAAGGAAGGCAAAATTTCCGATGTTTTAAAAGTTGGGCAACCGGTTTTGGTGCAAATTGTCAAAGAACCCATTTCCACAAAAGGATCCCGTCTTACTTCCGACATTTCCATTGCCGGAAGAAACCTTGTTTTGTTGCCTTTTTCAGAAAAGGTAAACCTGTCTTCAAAAATTACGCTTAAGGAAGAGCGGGGCAGACTGGACCGTCTCGTCCAGAGTATCCTGCCGCCTAATTACGGCCTGATTGTCAGAACCGCTGCCGAAGGAAAAAAAGCAGCCGTTCTGGATACTGAGCTGAATTCCCTGATTCACAAATGGGAAGAATCATGGGTTTTAATGCGTAAAGGAAAGACACCTTCCAGATTGTTAACCGAAAACAGCCGTATCACAACTGTCATACGTGATTTGCTGAACGATACGTTTAACAGCATTCACGTTAACGACACAGTAGTTTTTGAAGAAGTCTGCCGTTATATAGCCACCATTGCTCCGGAAAAGGAGAAAATCGTAAAGCTGTACAAAGGGAAAGACCCGATTTTTGATGCCTTTGACATCAACCGCCAGATACGAAGTTCGTTCGGCCGGGTTGTTCCTTTAAGACAGGGTGTTTATATTATCATAGAACACACGGAAGCGCTACATGTTGTGGACGTTAACAGCGGGATCCGTTCCAAGATGGGAAACGGACAGGAAGAAAATGCATTTGAAGTCAATATGGTCGTTGCCGAAGAACTAGCCAGGCAGTTAAGATTACGTGATCTGGGTGGTATCATTGTGGTTGACTTTATTGATATGGATTCATCAGAACACCGGCAGAAACTTTATAAGAAGATGCAGGAACTGATGGCCACAGACAGGGCCAAACACAACATTCTGCCATTGACAAAATTCGGCTTGATGCAGATAACCCGTCAGCGGGTACGTCCGGCCATGGAGATCAACACCAGCGAGAAATGTCCTACATGTAACGGAACCGGGAAAATAGCACCCAGTTTGCTGTTTACGGAAAACATCGAGAATCAGCTGGCATTTTTTGCCAACGAGAAAAAGCTCAAAACCGTTTTACTGGAAGTACATCCGTTTATTGAAGCCTATTTAACCAAAGGCCTTGTTTCACGGGCAAAAAAATGGTCCAGGAAATACGGATGTAAACTGAATGTAAGAATTGCACCTGACCTTGCGGTAACACAGGCGCGTTGGCTGGATGACAAAAACCAGAAAATGGAGGTTTAAGCTTTCATTGTTTTGGCAAATGAATCCTTCAGGGTGCAAATACGGTTGAAAACCGGTTTTTCCTTTGTTGTGTCGTAATCCGGCACAAAATAACCAAGTCGTTCAAACTGTATGCGTGTACGGGTATCGTCCTTGCCGGGAATGGCTTTGCCTGCCACAGCGGCAGCATCCCTGTCTGTCAGACCTTGAACAATCTGAAGGGATTCAGGGTTCAGGTAATCTTTGTAATCTTTGTTTTCCGGGATGTTCCCCATGTAAGGTTCTGTAAAAAGTCGTTCAAACAAACGGATCTCACTCTTTACGGCATGAGCGGCAGACAGCCAGTGAATGGTCCCCTTGACGCTTCTCCAGGTTCCCGATCCGGGTCTTGATTCGGGATCATATGTACATTGCAATTCCGTTATCTTGCCGTTTTCGTCTTTTATGATATTTTCACAACGGATGATGTATCCGTATTTTAAACGAACCTCCCCGCCCGGTCTCAGGCGAAAGAATTTTTTTGGGGGATCCTCCATAAAATCGTTACGTTCAATGAATATTTCCCGAGTAAACGGAACATCCCGGTTACCTGCATCAGGATCCTCGGGATTTAATGGAGCTTTCATATATTCTACCTGTTCCGGAGGATAATTGGTTATGACCAGTTTCACGGGATCCAGAACGGCCATATAACGGGGAGCGTTCTTGTTGGACTCTTCCCGTATACACCATTCCATGAGCGAAATATCTATTACATTATCACGTTTTGCTACGCCTACTTTTTCTGCAAAAAGGCGTATGCTGGAAGGCGTAAAACCTCTTCTTCTAAGTCCGCATATGGTTGGCATTCGCGGATCATCCCATCCCTTTACCAGCCCTGCCTTCACCAATTCCAGCAGTTTTCTTTTGCTCATAACGGTATGGGTTATGTTCAGGCGGGCAAATTCGTACTGATGTGAGGGAAATATACCGAGCTTATCAATAAACCAGTCGTAAAGCGGTCTGTGTACGTCAAACTCCAGCGTACATATGGAATGGGTGATTTTTTCTATTGAATCACACTGACCGTGTGCATAGTCGTACATCGGGTATATGCACCATGTGTTGCCTGTTCTGTGATGATCGGTGTGGATGATCCGGTACATCAGCGGGTCACGCATTAGCATATTGGGATGGGCCATGTCAATTTTTGCACGCAAAACCCGGCTTCCGTCGGGAAACTCGCCGTTTTTCATCCGGGTAAACAGGTCGGTATTTTCTTCAATGCTTCTGTTGCGGTAAGGGCTTTCTGTTCCGGGAGAGGTTACGGTACCGCGTCCCATGCGTATTTCTTCCTGTGTCTGGTCATCCACATATGCCAGCCCTTTAGCTATGAGTTCGTGTGCCCACAGGTACAATTGCTCAAAATAATCGGATGCATAAAATTCTCCGGCCCAGCGGAATCCCAGCCAATGAATGTCTTCCTTAATGGAATCAACATATTCCGTTTCTTCTTTTGTGGGATTGGTATCGTCAAACCGCAGGTTGGTTTTGCCCCCGAATCTCTGCGCCAGGCCAAAGTTCAGACATATACTCTTGGCATGTCCAATATGCAGATAACCGTTAGGTTCGGGAGGGAACCGGGTAACTATGGAATCGTATTTGCCTTGCGCAAGATCATCCCGAATGATCTCTTCCAAAAAATTCAACGTACGTTCAGATGTCGTTTTGGTGGCTTCTTCGTTCATATGTCTGAAAAGTTTACGTACAAAAGTAATCATATTAATGTATATTTGTTGAAAATTTAAGCAAATGATACGCTCGATGACCGGTTACGGAAAAGCCGAAACCTCTTTTTCCGGGAAAAAATATACCGTCGAAATTCGTTCGGTTAACGGAAAAACGGCGGATATCGGTTTTAAAACTTCCCAAATACCCAAGGAATACGAATACGATCTACGGCAAAGTCTGATCAAAAGATTGCAACGGGGAAATATTGACTTGTTTATTTCCGTTGACCAGGAGGAAGAAATCCTGGAAAGCACGTTCAATGTATCTCTTATCAGGCAATATTTCAAGGAATTACAGACAATTTTCAGAGAGATGGACCAGGAAGTAAGTTCTACGGACCTGGCTGCCGCGCTCCTGAGGATGCCGGAAGTCCGGGAAGTCCAGAAAAAAGAGCTGGATCCTATGGTTTGGGAATCATTGAAAGAGTGTATTTATGAGGCGGCGGAAAGCCTGGACGAATTCAGAAAAAAAGAAGGGGAGCGCCTTGGAGAAGACCTCTTGTCACATATAGACAATATTGAAACATATTTGAAGAAAGCGGAGACTTTGGATCCTGAAAGGATCGTTGCCGTTAGAAAAAGACTGGAAGACAAGCTTGCCGGACTCAGTGATGAAATATCCATTGACAAGAACCGTTTGGAACAGGAATTGATCTATTACCTGGAAAAAGCCGATATCAGTGAAGAGCGTGTCCGTTTGCGGCAACATTGCGATTATTTCAGACAAACACTGGAAGAAGAATCCTTTGCCGGCCGCAAACTGGCTTTTATTTCCCAGGAAATGGGCAGGGAAATCAATACTTTGGGTTCCAAAGCGGCTCACGCAGGTATGCAACAATACGTAGTAATGATGAAAGATGAACTGGAAAAGATTAAGGAACAGGTACTTAATGTGCTGTAAACAATTATTTCTGCCGTTTTTTTTGTTATTGATCTTGTCGTCTTGTATTAAACGGGAAGAATACACCTATACATACACAGTGGAAGGTGTTATAAAAAATATTGTTAATCAGCCTATTGAGGGCATTACGGTGGTAATGCTCAAAACGTACGCATCTTCCCTGGATGCCGATACGGCCTACACGGATGCTGAAGGCAAATATTTTGTTACCCTCACTCAAAGTTCTCCGCAGCGTGTTTTTGTTGTGGATTATTCAGATCCCAACCTCAAGTACAGGGATACGTTAAGACAATTTGATTTTGAAATTCCCAGGGAAAAAACGGAATTCCATCAGCAATTCAAAGTGACCGACACAATGATCCTTCCTTCAAGAACGCCGGTTAATCCGTTTTAAGCAACACAAACCATTCATGAGATCTTGCTGAAGTCCACGGAATGCCGGGCCAGTATCTCGAGTTGTTCCTTTAACAATTTGTTCTTTTGCGATTCCAGCAAAGGGTCTTCATTCAGAATATTGCCGGCTTCCATCCGTGCCCATTCCAGTATCTGACCGTCTTTTGCCAGGTTGGCTATATGCAGGTCGAACGCCAGTCCGCTCTGGGCAGTTCCCTCCAGATCACCGGGTCCCCTCAGACGCATGTCCGCCTCGGCAATTTCAAATCCGTTGTTGGTTTCGCACATAAGTTTCAAACGTTCTTTTGCTTCTTTGCTTAACGCATTGCCGGTCATCAGGATGCAATATGAAGTTTCGGCTCCGCGTCCAACCCGGCCCCGCAGTTGGTGAAGCTGGGAAAGACCAAAACGTTCCGCACTTTCAATGACCATTACCGTTGCGTTGGGAACGTCTACACCTACCTCAATGACCGAAGTAGCCACAAGGATCTGGGCATTCCCTTGGACAAACATATTCATGTCAAAGGCTTTGTTTTCGGTCTTTTGTTGACCGTGGACCACAGCTACTGAATAAAGGGGAGCGGGAAAAGCAGCGGTAATGTCCCGGTATCCCGTTTCCAGATTCTCGTAATCCATCTTCTCGGATTCCCGTATCAGCGGATACACAATGTAAACCTGACGTCCCTGGCGGATCTGTTTTCTCATAAAAGAATATACCGTGCCGCGACGTGAAGCGGGATAATGAATCGTTTGTACGGGTTGTCTGCCCGGAGGTAGTTCATCAATTACCGAAACGTCCAGATCTCCGTATAATGTCATGGCCAGGGTTCTGGGAATGGGAGTAGCCGTCATGACCATAATGTGAGGCGGGGAACCGGTGGTTTTTTTCCAGAGACGTGCGCGTTGTTCCACTCCGAACCGATGTTGTTCGTCAATAACCACAAAGCCGAGATTGTTAAAAGTGACGGTGTCTTCTATCAAAGCGTGGGTGCCGATCAGCAATTTCAAAGAGCCTTCCAGCAAGCTTGCGTGCAGCTTCTTGCGTTCAGCCGGTTTTGTGGATCCGGTAAGCAATCCTATGGGGATGTCCTGATCTTTCAAAAATTTTGATATTGTGTTGAAATGCTGGTTGGCAAGTATTTCTGTCGGGGCCATCAGGCATGCCTGGTAACCGTTGTCCACTGCGATCAGTGCACTTAACAGGGCAACCAGCGTTTTTCCGCTGCCTACGTCTCCCTGTAGCAGGCGATTCATCTGGCGTCCGCTTTTCAGATCGGAGCGGATCTCCCGCAAAACGCGTTTCTGCGCCCCTGTCAAAGAAAACGGGAGTTTGTTGTAACAATCGTTGAAAGCCTGACCAACAGTTAGAAAGGGCAATCCGTCGGCGGCCCGCATCCTGACAGATTTTTGTCTGAGCAATCCCAGCTGGATGTAAAAAAGCTCTTCAAATTTCAACCGGGTCTGTGCGGCCTGCAGATTGTTAAGATTTTTGGGAAAATGGATCTCTTCCAATGCCATGGCCAATGGCATCAGCTTTAAGTGCCGGAGTAGGTAATCAGGAAGTGTTTCCGGGGTCTGTCCTTCCATGGCAGTAAGCGCACGGGCCACAAGTCTGGAGAACAATTTTTGCGTAAAGCCTTTATCTCGTAGCGATTCCGTGGATGAATACACGGCCTGAAGTCCGGCGCTTCCCGGCAAGCTCTGGCTATCAGGAATGTCCATATCCGGATGTACCAGGTTGATCTTTCCGTTGAAAACGGTGGGTTTTCCAAAAACAATATATTCGGTATCCGTTTTTATTTTATCCCTGATCCACTTGATACCCTTAAAAAAAACAAGTTCCAGAGTTCCGGTAGGATCGGCAAACAACACTACCAGCCTTTGTTTGCGGGAACCGGCCCCTATGATCTTCATGTCCCTGACCACTCCCCTGATCTGAATGTAGGCCAGTTCGGGATCAATCTCGTTTATGGCATAAAAACGGGTCCTGTCAATGTAGCGGAAAGGAAAATGTTGAACAAGATCGCCGAACGTCTTAATATTCAACTCTTTTTCCAGTTCTCTGGCACGTTTGGGACCTACCCCGGTCAGAAATTGTATGTTTGTATCCCGGACGGAAACCATAGCATACAAATATAAGGATATCTTGCGTATATTTGCAGTATGAACGTTTTGGGAAACATCCTCTGGCTCTTGTTCGGCGGGATTATGATTGCCCTGGAGTATAT
>JAAYYL010000172.1 GCA_012515395.1 Bacteroidales bacterium | reverse complement strand
GATCCTCAGCCCACATTTTGAAGGTACATCCCATTTGCCTTTAAAATCAAAAATCTCATCAAAATGTTTACTCTGAACTTCCATATTGTTAATTGTTTCCTATTGTACGTTTGACTTCTTTTCCGAAGGATCTGTTCATCAGTTTTCGGTCACGGGGTTTCCATGTTCCGTCTTCCATTTCACGTCTCATTACCCGGGTAAAGAGCTTGGTCATTTTCAGCTCCTGTGATTCTTCCTTATAGAAAGAACTCCAGGCATAATCGTACAGTTCCTGCAATTTCTCCGGAGTGACCTGCGCCGGCTGGTAGACTACCTGTCCTGCGTTGTAATGATCCCAGTTGTAATCGGTGATCCTGCCCCTTCGCATCATGTCGTCGTATGCTTTTGTATGCGGGAAAGGAGCCAAAATGGTAAACTCGGCAAGATCCAAATCTATTTCCAAAAGAAAATCTATCAGGCGACGCATGTCGTCCTCGGACTGGTTGTCAAGTCCCAGCAGGATGGTTCCTTCCACGCCTATTCCGTAATCGTGATAACGTTTGATCCGCTCCTTGATGTAATCGGAAGTGTCAAAAACAGCCTGGTATACGTACCATGCACCCGCTTGTGCAGCCAGATCCAGGATTTTGGGATCGTCTTCTATCGTATGACTGATCCATTTCTTTTTCATGGGGATCATTTCCTTGAATAATTGCATTTCCCATTCCTTGTTCTGTGCCAGGGAGTTGTCCACTATAAACAGGCGGTTGTTTTCAATGGTTTCCAGTTCTTCCAGGACTTTGTCAAAGGGGCGTGCCCGGAACTGCCGGCCGCCCAGGTAGGATACGGCACAGGGATAGCAATTGAAACGGCATCCGCGCGAGGCGTGGAACAGGTCCACCATCTGCACGCCTTTATGATTGTACAATTCCCGTTTGTACAAATCCCGCCGGGCAGGTCCTACCAGTTCAATGGGAGGCAATTGCCCCATGTAATTGTATACTTTTTTCAATTGTCCCTTTTCCCAGTCACGAATGAGTTCTTCCATACGTCCTTCGGCTTCTCCCAAAAATACGGCATCTGCGTGTTCAATGGTTTCTTCTGCGTGGAGCATGGTGGAAATCCCCCCGAAAATAACCTTTTTGCCTCTTTTTCTGAATTCGGCTGCAATAGCCCAGCCGCGTCTGACCTGAGTGGATAGCATCATGGAAATGGCTACCAGATCACAGGATTCTTCAAAATCTATGGTTTCTACGTTTTCATCGGTAAAAGATACTTCAACATGTTCGGGCAGAGCAGCAGCAAACACTACCGGGCCGTGAGGCGGCAGGTTGAATGTGGTTTGACCTTTGAGTTTTTCCCAACGGGGGTATATAAGTTTCAGTTTAATTGTCTTTGCCATAATGATGGTTTAGAAGTTAAGCGTTTTTTATTTGTTTTATCAGATTGTCTATTCCGGTAATGGCTCCGCATGTAAGAACGGATCCTATGATAACTCCCATGATACCGTGGGCATTGATGTTCTGTCCGGCAAGGTAAAGGTTGGGAACTTTTGTCAAATGTGAAATAAAGCTTTCAGCGGGAGCGTTCTTGTCCCGCAGAATTCCGTACATAGAACCCTCGAGTGTCCCGGTATAATCCCTGTAAGTGAGTGGAGTGGAAGTCCAGTAATCTTCAATGTGGCTGATAGTTCCGGGGAATTGTTTTTCCAGGTTCAAAAGCATTTGCTGTGCCTTCCGCGCTTTAAAATCTTCGTATTCAGCACCTCTTTCTCCCGGGGGCAGGTCTTTCCACGGCGCAACCTCTTCCCATTTCATGCTCTCAAAGAGAACGGCACTTCTTACGAATTTCTGATCTTGACTGTCACACATGTGCATGTAGAAGAAATGTCCGTCCCATACTGATTTTCCGGGATAATGGTAATAGTTGTAATTCAGGTATGGAATTTTGTTTTCCCTGAATTTGATATATACGGTAAAATTGGAAAGTGTCTGTTTGATGTGTCGTATCCTTCTTTTATAGGCTTTACGTATCATAGGTGTATCCACCATATCCATCAGAAGGGCAGGATGAATATC
>JAAYYL010000171.1 GCA_012515395.1 Bacteroidales bacterium | reverse complement strand
TTGAGGAATTTTGCCGAGAAAGTCAGGCTGAAATGGTGGCATCGGGAAAATGTATCTGAAACTCCTTGTGATTAGAGCGGCGGATAACGAATGATTTCGCGGGTAATAAAAGCTTGCGGGTACGTGTGACGGATCCGTTGCATGAATCTCACGGCTTCGCTTTTTGTTCTGAAATCTCCTACGGTAACTTTGAAATAAGGATTTTCGTAAATGCGGTAAACCGCAACACCGGGATGTGCGGTGGAAAAATCTTCCACGATTTGCTCTGACTCGGCCCTTGCCGTCTGCTTGTTGTCAAAAAAGATCCGAACGCGAAATCCTTCCATTTTTCCCCGGGAAAGTCGATTGGCCGCCACATCCCGGTTGACCAGGTATTCTATGGAATCCGACTGGATGATGTCCAGTCGGTTCCCGTTAGGTCCGGCTTGTCTGAAACGATCAAATACATTGTGGCTGACTACCACGGAATCACGATCCTGTGATACGCCTTGAACGGCAAACAGGCATATGAAGAGTAGTGATAAAACCAGGGCAACGGGGATTTTTCTCATAATTCCAGAAGTTTTTTGGCCGGGATGTTGTTAAAACGCAGTTTCCGTTTTATCCCTCCGGTTTTAAAAGTGGCGTCAAAAGAAAGTTTTATCTCATCAAGCAACGATTCGTCCAGGTCGGTGAAGCCCGAAAACAGAGCAGACATATCGCTGATCTTCAGCGACATAACTCCCTCATTGGTGGATACGCTGCGGGGGGCAAAAACAAGGGTTGAATCCAGGTTAAACTCGGCAAGTTTCTTGTCTTTCATGTTCAGGGTACCGTTCATTCCGGTGAGTTGCAGACGTCCCCCGGTGGGGTTGTTCAGCGTGGCTTTGATCTTCATCCGGGCGGTGGACAGGCTTGTCATGTTGAATTGACTGATGGAGATGTTTTCCAGCGAAACTTCCCTGTAGCGGGAACATCCTGAAAGAACGAAAACGACCAGTATACAGAGAATAACGCTTTTTCTGTTCATGTTACAAAGGTATACAATTAGGGTGAATATGCTATATTTGTGCCATGATTCCATTTTTTATTGAAACTTACGGCTGCCAGATGAATGTGAGTGATTCAGAGGTGGTGGCCAGACTTCTTTCAGATAGCGGTTATCGGCAATGCGAGCGCCTTGAGGATGCTCGGATCATATTTGTAAATACGTGTTCAGTAAGGGAAAATGCCGAAAAGCGTGTGATGGGCAGACTGGATCTTTTTGCCCGCATGAAAAAGAAAGATCCGGGTCTGAAAGTGGGTGTCTTGGGTTGTATGGCCACACGACTGAAGGAAAAACTCCTGGCCCATCCGGCAGTGGATTGGGTAGTAGGGCCGGACAGTTACCGGAATTTGCCGGGAATGCTGGGGTCTGCCGTGGCGGCTCCCCTGGAAGTCAATCTTTCGCTGACCGAGACATATGCTGATATCAAACCGTTCCGGGGGGAACATCACGGAATATCTGCCTTCGTGACCATTATGAGAGGCTGCAATAATATGTGCGCTTATTGCATCGTGCCTTATGTGCGTGGAAGGGAACGCAGTCGTGATCCGTTTTCCATTGAAGAGGAAGTTAAAGATCTTTTTGCCGAAGGGTTTCGTGAAGTGACTTTGCTGGGACAGAATGTCAATTCTTATTGTTGGAAACCGGACAATCATACGAACCAGGGTGCTTTTGCTTCGGATCGGGGTGACCGGCCTGACTCTCTGACACCTGAAGACGGACAGGCGCCGGTAACTTTTGCTCAGTTGCTGGAAAGGGTGGCCGCTATATCGCCATTGTTACGTGTTCGGTATACTACTTCACATCCCAAGGACATGCAAGACGACGTATTGTATGCCATGGCTGCGCATCCAAATATCTGCAAACACATACATCTTCCGGTGCAGAGCGGAAGCAACAACATGTTGAAAAAAATGAACCGGGGCTATACACGGGAAGAATACCTGGACAGAATCGCAGCCATACGCCGCATTTTGCCGGGATGTACCATTTCTTCAGATATGATCAGCGGGTTTTGCTCGGAAACGGAGGAAGATCATGCGCAAACCCTTTCTTTGATGGAAGAAGTCCGTTTTGATCAGGCCTTTATGTTTCATTATTCCCAAAGGCCCAATACACTGGCGGCCAGGCATTATCCGGATGATGTTTCTGAAGACGTGAAAATCAGGCGATTGAACGAAATTATTGCATTACAAAACCGTTTGTCGCTGGAAAGCAACCGGGCCGATGTGGGAAAAGTGTTTGAAGTGTTGGTTGAAGGGGTCTCCAAACGTTCCGAAGAATTTTTCTTCGGACGGACAGGAACCAACAAAGTATGTGTTTTTCCCAAAATGGACAGCCGGGTGGGTGATTATGTAAAGGTGCACGTAAATTCGTGTACAGCAGCCACATTAAAAGGTGAAATTGTTACAGAAACCCTATAAATCGTTGGCATGAACTCATAAACCTGCAGTTACACCTATGAGCAATCGTTAAAGAAAACCAATAAATTATGACTAAAATCAAAACCACCTATCTTGGGGATCTTCATGTTGAGGCCATTCATCTTGATTCCGGGTCCCGGATTGAAACAGACGCCCCCGTTGATAATCAGGGAAAAGGAGAACTTTTTTCACCAACAGACCTTTTTGCTGCCGCCCTGGCATCTTGCATGATAACCATAATGGGCATATCTGCCCGTGATCAGGGTTTTGCACTGAAAGGAGCATGGGCGGAAGTAGAAAAAATTATGGCAGCCTCACCCCGCCGTGTAGCTGAAATTATTATAGACATATACTTCCCGGACGGAAGCACATACGGAGACCGTGAAAAAAGGATTATAGAAGCCGCCGCAAAGGCCTGTCCTGTTTCCAATTCGCTGCATCCTGAAGTCAAAAAAACACTTCGGTTTCATTACTAAAAAAAAATAACTACATTTGTTGCCCCGTTTACCAAAAATTGCCCGGATGGCGGAATCGGTAGACGCGCTGGTCTCAAACACCAGTGGCCGCAAGGCTGTGCCGGTTCGACCCCGGCTCCGGGTAC
>JAAYYL010000170.1 GCA_012515395.1 Bacteroidales bacterium | reverse complement strand
TTTTCCGTTATGTTTTGTGTAAAGTCTGCAGTAAAGGTGCCTGTTCCGGAGCCTGTTTTGCGGGTGGTCGTGTTCAATACAAATCCTCTTTCAGTAACCTGGTCACTACCTTGTTTTTCAACCGTTGCCTGAACACTTATCTTGTTGTACAGCAATTCGGTAACCGTTACATCACTAATAGTGGGTAAAACACCTTCCAGGTCCAGGAAAACCCCGTCCTGTTGCGTTCTGATATAGTGAATGTTTGTCCCGGGTTTGTTAGCATCCCAGTTCTCCCATGAAGGATGTTCTATGATAACGGTAGGTACCGGATCGGTTAAGCGGTTCCCGTAGACATAGAGTTGTGTACATTCTTCAGGAAGTCCGCCCCAGGAAACAGGGATCCCTCCTTCAAAATTGCATTCGTACAAATGGATGTTCAGATGATCTCCCGTGGTTGTCAGATCTCCAATGGCAGACGGCAATGCTCCGGTCAATCCGGGATTGTCAAACAGCAATAAGTCGGTAATGTGGCTCCATTGAGTAAATAAAGCATCAGGGAGCGGGCTTTGAATAGCGGTTCCGGATACTTCAAAAATTTCCAGGGCTTCCATACCGCTCCAGGCTTCAGGAATGGTTCCGCTTATCCGGTTCCCGGCCAGCCTCAATTCTGTCAGTTTTGTCAGATTGCCCATGGTTCCGGGCAATGTTCCTGACAAATCCGTTTCCGTTGCTAAAAACCTTCTCAGTTCGCCAAGATTCCCCAAATTTGCGGGCAACGAGCCGGTCAGATTGGGATTGTTTCCCAAATTCAACATGCGCAAAGAGGTGAAATCCCCAATTTCAGAAGGCAGTTGTCCGTTAAGTCCAAACCCGCTGAGGTCCAATCCGGTAATGGCTTCGTTTTCAACAGTGACTCCTTCCCATGTGGAAATATCTTCTTGTGTATTCCAATTATCTCCCTTAGTCCAGTTTTCCCCGTCCAGCTGGTCATACAAGACCATCAGCCGTTCCCGTTGTGCATCGGGTACGGGCTCCAGTCCCAGAAAAACGCCGTTCTGCTGAGTGCGTAAGTAATGGATTTCTGTTTCCGGCAGGTAATCATTCCAGTATTGCCAGGAAGGGTGGTTCTGAATGGCCAACGGAATCTGTTCAGTCAGTTGGTTCCCGTATAGGTACAATTGTGTGCAAACCTCGGGAACGGAAGCCCATTCTTCGGGGATTCCGCCGCTGAAATTGCAATCTTGCAACTGTATGTTCAATGTGCTGTTATCAGTTGTCATTTGACCCAACTGCGGAGGCAGAGGCCCCGTCAGTCCGGGATTGCTGTGCATGATAAAGGAACCCAAATGCGTCCATGCCGTAAAGATGGTTTTGGGCAGGGGGCTTAGAATATCCGTCCCGAAAAGCGCAAAATCCTGCATGGCGGTCATGCCTTCCCATGATTCAGGAATCCTGCCCTCAATACTGTTATTGCCGATATTCAAAATGGCAAGTTTGGTCAGGTTTCCCATAGAGGCCGGAAGGGTTCCTTCCAGACCGGTTGTCACGGCCCGGAAAGTTTCCAGGTTCACCAGATCCCCGGTTTCCTCGGGAAGTGCTCCGGTCAAACCGGGATTATTTCCCAAATCCAGGGTCACCAGGTCTGTCAGCGTCCCTATGGCCGAAGGAATAGATCCGCTCAGACCAAAGCCGTTCAGGTCCAGCCCGGTGATCTTCCCGTCTTCCATGGTGACACCTCCCCAGTTCTGAAGGGGCTCAGCGCTGTTCCAATAGGCCTTCTTATCTGCATCCCAGTTCTCTCCGTCCATGGATTCGTATAGTTCCACAAGGGCGGTTCTGCGGGGATCTTCGGCCTGGTTGAAAGTTATGGTTTGTGCCTGGGCTATGCCTGCATTATCCCTTACGGTCACCTGTCCCGAGCGGGCAGGACCCGTATTGGGAGCTACCAGGAATTCCAGCGTTCCGGATGACAATGCCTTAGTCCCTAGATACTGAATCCAGGATGTTGCCGAAGCGGAAACGTCTACAGTATATGAGGTATTATATTGCAGGGTAACGGTATACGTTCCGCCGTCAGCTTCAACTGATGTAGTGGTCCCGCCAAGAATAAGTGTATTCCGTGCGCTTTGTGTAATGGAAACCGTAGTCTGCATGGTGCCGCTCTTGACGGTCAGTGTTCCGGTCTGGTCCGAGGACGAGGTGGAAGCCGCTGCCGTCAACTGAAGGGTTGCGTTCCCGGAGCCTTTGGTCGGAGAGACGGCAAACCCTTTCCCCGACACGGAGGCGGTCCATGACATGCTGTTGGTAGATAAACTGATGTTTTGTGTTCCACCTTCCTGGGTAAAGGAAACAGTGGTGGGACTGGCTTCAATAAACGGCACTTCGGGTTTGCAACTGTTCAGAAGCATAAAAGCGGTGGCCGTGGCCAGTAATGTCAGGATCTTTTTCATAGCACAAAGACGCATTTAAGGAATGATTGGCTGCTTTATACCAACAGGGAAATCAATTTTCCTGCCAGATCTTTAAAAGCATCCCCTGCCGCATTTTTATCGTTGGCTACCGGAATACCGGCATCTCCCCGGTCACAAACTCCCTGGATGAGAGGAATTTCCGCCAAAACGGGCAAGTTGTATTTTGCGGCAAGTTTGGCGGCTCCGCCTTTTCCGAAAATATAATATTTATTTTCCGGCAATTCTTCCGGGGTAAACCATGCCATATTCTCAACAATACCAAATACTTTCTTTTTCAGGTTCGGGTGGTAAAACATGTTCAGGCATTTTTCCACATCGGCCACCGAAACCTGTTGAGGCGTGGTAACAACTATGCCGCCGGTCAGCGGGATGTCCTGCATAAGGCTCAGATGAATATCGCCGGTTCCGGGAGGAAGGTCTATGAGCAGGAAATCCAACTCGCCCCATTTGGTTTGTTGCAATAACTGTTTGAGGGCGTTGCTGGCCATGGGGCCGCGCCAGATCAAAGCTTGTTCGGGTTTGGCAAAATACCCGATGGAAATCCATTTAACTCCGAATTTTTCCAGGGGTTCAAACACCTGCACGTTTTCATCAATAACATCCACACCGGGTTGCTGGTCAACGGTACCGGTCAGGGTGGGAATGGACGGGCCGTATATATCCGCATCGGCCAGACCCACACGGTATCCTTCCAGCGCCAATGCTACGGCCAGATTAACGGCTACGGTGGATTTTCCCACGCCTCCTTTGCCACTGGCTATTGCAATGACATTTTTAACGGCTTTCATGCCGTCAATGATCGGCGTTTCTTTTTCTTCTTTTTTCTTCCCTGCTTGCGGGGCAGTCGGCTTCATAGCCGCATAATCAATCTTTGTCATTTCTTTTATTTTCTAATATCCATTTCTTCAAGCAGGTATCCTGCTTCTCCGTACTTATCTATAATAAACAACACATACCTGATATCTACGGCTATACAGCGTTGCAGTTCGGGTTCAAAAATCACGTCACCGCTCATGGACTCCCAGTTGCCGTCAAAAGCCAGTCCTATCAGTTCACCGTGCGCGTTTACCACGGGTGATCCTGAATTGCCTCCGGTGATATCGGTATTGGCAATAAATCCTGTAACGACTTCTTTGCCCGGATCGGCATATTGTCCGTAATCTTTGTTGTTGTATAGTTGTTTCAGTTTTTCGGGCACCACAAATTCCCAGTTGTCGGGATCTTCCTTTTCCATTACTCCTGTCAAAGTCGTATAGTAATCATAAATAACACCGTCTTTGGGCCTGTAATTCAATACATTTCCGTAAGTCAGGCGCATGGAGAAATTGGCAT
This sequence comes from Bacteroidales bacterium, assembly GCA_012515395.1. Taxonomy (GTDB): domain Bacteria; phylum Bacteroidota; class Bacteroidia; order Bacteroidales; family UBA932; genus DMER64. The sequence goes on along the minus strand of JAAYYL010000170.1, from coordinate 1,579 downwards.
CCGGATACATGGCTTCCCCTTTATTCATTTCCATCATACCGGCTATGAAGTTCCGGTGTCCGCGTTCGTACTGTGTATTGAAAGGAGCTATGGCAGCCTGGCATTCGGCACTTTTTGCTTCTACGGATTTTCCCAGAATTACGGCGGGATCATTTGCAATCTCTTCCAGGGCGGCTGCGCGCGTATTGTCAGCTGCCAGGCAATCGATCAGGCAATTGACCCTTTCGGCAGAAACAAAATGGCTTTTCTCAAAAAGATTTTCCACGTAGGCATCTATGTTTCCCGAATACTCCTGATCAATGATTTCGTATACGGAAGGATAATGTTCCTTATCCACCCTGGAGGCAAATAGTTTAAGCATGGCTTTGGCTACTTTTACATCGGTGGGTGCGTTATAGTTGGCAAAAAATCGTTCTGCCTGGGTCTTGAAAGCGGCAGTGTTGATGCTTCCGTCTTCCCCGGTTCTGCTCAAAAGCCGGGCAGCCCGTGATGCAAAGGAGGCTACTTCAATATTACGCAGCGCTTCGCTCAAATAACGACTTACATATACCATGTCCCATTGACCGTGTATGGCTTCTTCAATATCGCTCAGTGCTGTGCCGTATTTTTCGCGGCGTTTTTTATTGGCGTTCACCCAAACGGTAAACGCTTCTTCTTCCATGGCCCTTCTGTTTTTGACGTTCAGTTTGTCAAACGTTTCGTTCATGCCGGTCCATTTTTTCCAGGCATTGGAACTTCCCGAATATTTGCTGGCGTATTGGAGTTGTACTTTGGGATCGGCCAGCATGTCTTCCAGCAAAATGTCCTGGCGCAGGGTCCTGACTTCAATACCAATATTGTTGGTCAACTGTTCCTGGCGGTCCACTTCAACGGATGTCATGTAACGGGTGGTGGTTCCGGGGTATCCCAGTGTCATCACAAAATCTCCCTGTTGAATTCCTTTCAGGCTTACGGGAAGGAATTGTTTTGGGCGGTAAGGCCGGTTGTCCGGTGAATAATCGGCAGGTTCATTATCAGCTCCGGCATAGATCCGGAACATGGAAAAATCACAAGTATGACGGGGCCACATCCAGTTATCTGTGTCGGCACCGAATTTACCGATGGAAGAAGGAGGTGCTCCCACAAAACGGACGTCTGAATAAACTTTGTATACTACCAGGTAATACTGGTTGCCTCCGTACATGCTGTACAGCCTGCCGGTTGTATTCGGGTTTTCTTCTTTTACCTTTTCGCCCCATTCCCGAATCAGTTTGTTTTCGGTTTCCATGCGGCTTTCCTCGGTGGTACATGTATCCAGTACAGACAAGACCTCTTTGGTTACATCTGTCATACGTTCCATAAAGATTACCCTCAATCCGGGCGCCGGGATTTCTTCTTCCCTGTTTTTAGCCCAGAATCCGTCTTTCAGGTAATTGTGCTCCACGCTGCTCAAAGCCTGGATAACGCCGTAACCGCAATGGTGGTTGGTCAGCAACAGTCCTTCCCCGGAAACGACTTCTCCTGTACAACCGCCGCCAAAGATCACGATGGCATCTTTCAAACTGGAATGGTTGATGTCGTAGATATCGCGGGCATCCAG
>JAAYYL010000169.1 GCA_012515395.1 Bacteroidales bacterium | reverse complement strand
CGGGGCAATGCCACCGGGTTGTTGAATATCCTGTAATTGATAAGATGCACATTCAGATTGGCCGACTTTTCCCGGATTTGTTCGGGAATAAATCCGGTTACACCTGCAATGTTCCCAAAATACAAACGGCCTTTGGATGACATTGTGACCGCATTTCTGGAAAATTCATTTTCTTCAATCCCGTCAGAATCGGTATAAACGGTAAAAGCTCCTGAGTCCGGCTCCAACCGTGCCAGTCCTGCATGGGTGCTCATCCAGACAGTCCCTTCAAAATCTACAGCCAGACCACAGATCACGTTTGAAGGAAGTCCGTCTGAAGTTCTGAAAAATGAAAAAGTACTCGTGGTCTTGTCATAACGTACAAGGCCGTCAATGGTCCCTGCCCATACGGATCCGTCTGGGGCTTCTGTTATTGTATAAACCACCGAACTTAGGTAATTAGATGCAATCCCTTCAGCGGGATCAATACAGGTAAGCCCTTTGAACGTTCCTACCCATACCAGCCCGAAACTGTCAATAAATAACGTGTTGATCCAGTTGTTATTGATTTCATGAGGGTCAGAATTGGTATCCGAAGACGAATAATAATGCCGGATAAGGGTTCCTGAATAAGGGTCCACATGATATACCCCGTGTCCCCAGGTCCCGATCCATAATGTGTTGTCTTTTCCCCGGGTTATTGCGCCTACAGCCACATTGTAACGTAAGGCTTTCTGTCCCAACAGATCGTTTCTGTAGGAAAAACGTCCGGTCTGTGTATCCAGAATGCCTATTCCGTTAATGTAAGATCCTATCCAAAGATTATTCTCCGGGTCGGGGCACAAACTCATAATTGTGGATGGAAAATGAGATCCGGGATGATCAGAAGGTTGTAAGTGAAGCATGGTAACTCCATTCGTGTCTACCCGGTACAACCCTTCACCATCTGTCCCAACCCAAAGGTTATCGTTTTGATCACAGGCCAGGGACATGACACAGGAAGAACCAATGTTATTGTGTTGGTAGGAACGGGCTCCGTAATACGTAAAACCTGAAGGATTTGAAGGACTTACATAAACGCCTTTCTGAAAAAGACCCATCCAGAGATTTCCGTCTCTGTCTTCCATAAGGCAATGCACTTTGGTTCTTGTAAGGTCCATAAGTGTGGAATAGGATGGATAATCACGAACTTGCTCCCGTTCCCTGTCGTAATATTTCAATCCTTTCCCATCGGTACCTATCAGGATTCTGTTGTTGGAATCAGCCAGGAGTGATTTAACAGGGAGGCTTTTCGTCCCGTTTTCATAAGGGATGTGTACCAGACATTCCTGATGGGGATCATACCGAAACATCCCAAAAGCAAGAGAACCCAGGAATATGGATCCCTGCTTGTCGTGGCAAAATGCAGAGACTTCTCCGGGATCTTCAAATCCTGCCGGGTAGGGTATTTTTTTAAGCGTTCCGTTTATATTATTATACTTCCATATACTGCCTTCCCTTAAACTCAGCCAAAGGTTTCCTTTAGGGTCTTCGTAAAGTGTTGTTAAAAAATCACTGTCCAGAGAGTCGGTAAGCCGTTTGTGGAATACATTGCGTTCCCTGTTGGAAGCCGGAAGCACAAAACATCCCTGTCCGGAAGTGGCTATCCACAGATCCCCGTTCCTTGTTTCAAGGATTTTCATAATATGCGGGTAAGCCCGGGATGTTCCGTTGTAAAGAGGAATTTCTTCAAAATTGTCGGTTTCGGGAAGGTAACGTTGCAACCCGTTGAGACAGCCCACCCACATGATCCCGCGGCTATCCTGATGTAGACTGTGAACATAATTATTCTTAAGGGAAGAGGAATCTCCCGGTACGGCATGATACTTTTTCAGATTATGTCCGTCCAGGCGGTTTAGTCCGTTTTCCGTTGCCACCCATACAAAGCCTGTGTGATCCTGAAAAACCTGGTTGATTAGGCTGTTGGATAGTTCATTCCCGGAAGAATAAAACCGGCCTGCCTGTGAATACAAGAAATTGTATCCTGCCGGCATACAGGTCCAAAAAGTTACACAAAGCAAAAAGACCCTGATTCTCATATGTTACAAAAATAACAAAAAGCGATTAAGAAAAGACTCAAAAAATGAATGGTGTAACAAAGAGGGTAGTTATTGTTACATTTTTTTGGTTTGCGTAACGTGGGGGACTTACAATGAAACAATGCATGAAAATATCCGGCGGGGCATTAGGTAACTTTGAAATAAGAATTTAACCTAAACTTAAATCACATTATTATGAGAAGAAAAACTATCCTTTTTTCACTGATGATGTTTCTCGCTTATGCGTTGTGGGCACAGCCGCACGAAGTAAGCGGAACAGTCAGTGATTCCAGGGGGCCGCTCATCGGGGTCAGTGTTAAGGTAGTGGGTACCAACACGGTGTCTGTTACAGACCGGAACGGAGAATTCCGGATCACGGCCAGTCCCGGGGACCAACTGGAATTTTCGTACATCGGTTATCAAACCCTTGTTACTGAACTGGACCAACGCAGGGTACTGGACATTCAAATGGAAGAAGATTCCCTTGTCCTGGAAGAAGTTGTGGTAGTGGGATACGGCACCATGCGTAAGAGTGATGTTACCGGCGCCATAAGCTCTATAAGGGAGAGTGAGATAAAAGAAGTTCCTGTCGCAAATATCAATCAGGCGCTGCAGGGTCGTTTGGCCGGCGTACAGGTAGCACAAACATCTACCCGGCCGGGGCAAACCGGAAGGATACGAATTCGTGGTTCCCGTTCACTGAACGCCAGTAATGATCCATTAATAGTCGTTGACGGGATACCTTTTGACGGAAGCATGAACGATCTGAACACCGGGGATATAACGGGAGTAGATGTGTTGAAAGATGCCTCTGCAACTGCTATATACGGATCCCGCGGAGCTAACGGGGTAATTCTGATAACTACCGACAGAGGCCAGGCCGGAAAACCCAAAGTGTCCTACAACGGATTCGGGGGTATTAAGGAAGTGGCGAGAAAGTATGAGGTTTTTGATGCGGAAGAGTTTATCAAACTTCGCCAGATCGCGGGAGCTTTCACCAACATGCCGCAGGAAGACGAGTATTATGCGGCAGGAGGTACTACAAACTGGCAGGATCTGATGTATCAACAGGGATATGTTACCCAGCACGATCTGAATGTGTCGGGAGGCACGGAAAATGCCGTTTATTCGGCCGGAGGGGGATATTATAAAGAAACCACTATCCTTCCGGGGCAGGATTTTTCGCGTATCTCCCTGCGGGCTTCGGTTGACACAAAACTCGGCAAGTATATCCGCCTGGGGATAAGTACCCAAAACGGTTATACGGTTACCAACGGGGAAAGCGCTTCCTTCATGTACCAGTTGATCACGTTATCACCCATCGCGCCGGCATATAACGAAGACGGCACTCCGGTACTGCAGCCGGTTTATCCCAACGACAATTATTACAATCCCCTGCTGGTCTTGAATGAAAACAGCTGGGCACAGCAACGGATCCGTTTCAACAGTTTCAATACGTTGTTCGGAGAGATCAATTTTACACCCGATTTTCGCTACCGCTTAAATGTAGGGTTGAATTACCGTCAGGATAATTACGGACATTTTTACGGATCCGAAACGCCTTTTAAAGACGGGGAAAGCTCGGAAGCCGTCGTCAGGAACGGATTGGGCCTGGGCTGGACCATGGAACACCTGCTTTATTACGACAAGACATTTGCCGACAAGCATAAACTGAACCTTACCGGGCTGTTCTCCATGCAGGAAAACAAATCGTTCCATTCCTACATGAAAGCGCTGGATATGGTAGCTGATTACGTGCAGTATTTCAACCTTGGATTGTACAATGCCGATGCAGGATCCATACAGATTCCGTCCGACAGCCAGGGTTACTACCGCACAGCTTTGATGTCCGGCATGTTCCGTCTGAATTACGGTTATGACAACCGGTACATGCTTACGGCAACCATAAGGGCTGACGGGGCATCGGTGCTTTCCGAAGGTCGGAAATTTCATTACTATCCTGCAGTATCCGTTGCCTGGAACATTGCCAACGAACCTTTCATGAAAAGTGTGGAAGGCGTTTCCATGCTCAAGATACGTGCCGGTTACGGACAGACGGCCAACCAGTCCATAAATGCGTACAGCACATTGGGCGGATTATCCCAGAACAAATACAACTTCGGGGATGCTTTCGCTTTCGGTTATTATGTATCTACACTGGCTAACAGTGATCTGGGATGGGAATATACCAATACCTTCAACGTAGGGCTGGATTTCGGATTGTTCGGAGACAGGCTCACGGGTTCCATAGAATGGTATCAGCAACACACATACGATCTTTTGCTGAGCCAGTCGCTGCCGCCTACCAGCGGTGTTCCGGGATCCATTATGAAAAATGTGGGTGAAACCCTCAACAAAGGAATGGAATTCACCTTATCCGGTAAAATTGTGGACAATCCTGGAACGGGATTCAACTGGACCCTGGATGCCAACCTTTTCTTTAACAGGAACAAGATCCTGAAATTGAATCAGGTTGAAAAAGACGAGGGAAACGGATGGTTTGTAGGGCACCCTATTGATGTGATCTATGACTATAAGAAAGAAGGTATCTGGCAGATAGCAGAAGCGGACCAGGCTGCCACCTTCGGGTCCAAACCCGGTGAAGTGAAAATCCTGGATTACAACGAAGACGGATCCATAACTACTGAGGACCGTCACATTTACGGAACTTTCGAACCCAAATTTGAAGGAGGTTTTACCAGCCGTATGACGTATAAAAACTTTGATTTTTCTGTTGTAGGGTTCTTCCGCGTAGGCGGGACACTTGTAAGCACCATCTACCAGGGGCAAAGTTACCTGAACATGTTGCAGGGTCGCAGGAATAATATCTGGGTGGATTACTGGACGCCTACCAACCCCACCAACGAATACCCCATGCCCGATGCCACGGACAGACCCACACAGGGAACGTACAACAGTGTATTCGGTTATTATGATGCATCCTTCCTTAAGATCAGGACGATCACTCTGGGCTATACCCTTCCTGCTTCCTGGATGAAAAAGATGAATGCATCGCAGATCAGGATATACCTGACGGCCCAAAACCCGTTTACCTTGTTCTCGCCTTATGTCAAAGCCGGCGGAGTTGATCCCGAAGCTACCGGGACCGGACACCAGGGATTCGGATATTCAGGAGGTATTCAGTCACGTCAATTGACCATCGGCTTGAATACACCTCCTACGCGTAATTTCTTAATTGGACTTAATATCGGATTTTAGCCATGAAAAAGATCAATATACTCGGAATTTTAGCACTTACGGCCATACTGCTGGTTTCGTGCTCAGACTTTTTGGATGAGCAGCCGCGTTCTTCGCTCACTCCGGATTATTTCACATCGGATGCCGGTATTGAAGCCGGCCTGACTGCCGCATACTCGGGACTTCGTTATCAATACGGACCCGAAGGAGCAATGGTCATAACCGTTGTGGGAACGGATGAGTTCACATACGGCGGGGACGGAGCTGCCATAGAAATGAACAACTACGGAAGTGCCTTGTTCAACAACGGCCACTTACAGACTCCCTGGAACAGGAATTTTACCTATATCAATACATGTAACGGAATTATTGAATTCGGTGCCGAGGCCGGGAATCCCGGACTGATTGCCGAGGCCAAGTTCCTGCGTGCACAATATTATTACAACCTGGTGACCACTTTTGGCGGGGTTCCGCTTGATCTGGGATCCGGTGAATTGAAGTTCAATACCACACCAAGTACAACTTCCATCAGGAATACAGAAGAGGAAGTATATGCTGCCATGTTGCAGGATTTCAAGGATGCCTTTGAAGACCTTCCCAATACGCCGGCACGTACCGGAGCAGTGACCAAATCGGCCGCCCTGCATTACATTGCCAAAACATACCTGGCCATTAAGGACTACCAGAATGCGCTGACGTATGCCAAAATGCTCATTGACGATGCAGAAGGAGCACGTACATACGGTGCTTACCTGTTGGATGATTTCAGGGATGTCAACCGGGACGGCAACGAGCATAACCCGGAAGTCTTGTTCCTGGTAGAACATACCGGGGCCAGTTACGAATTTGACGAAAGCGGGGAAGGAGCTATGAATGGTCCCGAAAGCGGTTTGAAAGAAAACCGGGCCAATTTCATGATGTGCCCCTATTATGAGAACCAGGGGCTGATCAACGGGAATAAACCTTTGACCCGGACAACGGAATACGGTCGAGGCTGGAGGCGTTTCATGCCTACTCCCTGGTTGCTGAACGAGGCCTTTGCCGAGAAACTGCACGATTCAAGGTATGATGCTTCATTCCAGAAAGTGTGGTATGCCACCGTTGAAGTGGAAGGGGACAACGGCCAGACACTCCATGTGGGAGATACGGCATTTTACATGCCGGGATACGAAATGACGCCTTCCGAAAAAGCCGCATTTGTTGAACGTACAGGTGCCAGGGTATACCTGCCTTCGGATTACGAACCCGATGCCGACGGGGGTACCAAAAAACGCCAGATGTTTCCGGCCAACCTGAAGATGGCAGCCCCTTCACGTAACGGCGTAAACGATGCTTCCAACCGTCCATTCCTTATAGCCAAATTGTCTGAAACATACCTTATTGCAGCTGAGGCTGCTTTGATGTCAGGGCAAGATCCTACTCCTTATATCAACACATTAAGAAGGCGGGCTGCTTACAGGAATCCGGATGATTACAGGGGTTTTGAAGATGGACAGGACGGTGCCGCAAACCTGGCAAAAATGGGCTACGATTACCAAACGGCATTGGAAGCAATGACCGTAACCCGTGACCAGATAGATCTGGATTTCATCCTGGACGAAAAAGCCAGGGAACTCTGCGGTGAACAACACCGTTTCTTTGATCTGGCACGCACAGGAAAATTGGTGGAACGTGTACAATTGTTCAATCCGGAACAACCGGCTAAGGAAAACGTAAAGGATTACCACCGGCTGCGTCCCATACCACAGTCACAAATTGACCTGATGACCAATGAGGATAAGGCTAATTACCAGAATCCCGGTTACAACCAGTAAAAACATCCTACTATGAAGAATCTATTTACTATATCATTATTAATGGCAGGGATACTGTTAATATGCAGTTGCCATCCGGAAGAGCCTTTTCACAAGGGAAGTGCTTTTCCCAAGACAAGTGATGCCATTACCCTGGCCTCGGCAGGAGAAGCCGCCGGTGTCAATATGGGCGTGGGGATCAGTTATGAACCCTTCCTGAACAATGCTTCTTACGCACAAACTGCTGCTACTGAATTTAAAAATGTTACCTTTGGGTATCATATGAAACACGGTGCCATTGTTGGAGATGACGGCAGCCTGAACTTCCAGGCGACAGATGCTCTGGTTGCGGCTGTTCAGTCGCAGGGACTGGATATTTACGGTCATACACTGGTATGGCACCAGAATAACAACGGGAATTTCCTGCGCGGTATTGCCGGCGGAGGAGGTCAGCAGGAATTCACCAACATCCTGAGCAACGGGGATTTTGAAGTCGATGCCGCAGGCTGGGAGATCTGGAACGGGGACAAAACACAAGATTTGTATTGCACGAACCTGGCTTACGTCTATGAAGGCAACGGTTGTATGCAGTTTGTCAACGCGACCGATAATCCCGGCAGCCAGTGGAAAGGGCAGATCAACAAGGCGTTTGATATTCCGGTTGTTGAAGGTCATGTTTACCAGGTTACATTCTTTATCCGTTGCCTGAGCGGTACCGGATCCGGTCGTTGTTCGACCAGTGGGGATGCCCACTACCAGGGAGATTTTGAAGTAACAACTGATTACAAAAAGATCACCTGGGAATTCACGGGAACCGGCGGAGAATCCGGATTGTGCTTTGACATGGGTGCCGTAGCCAACACTTACTTTTTTGACAATATTAAAGTTGTTGATACCCAGGAGGAATTTGAAGACCCGAATGCGGCCATTGACCTGATTCCCAACGGTACTTTTGAAGGAGATGCCTCCGGATGGACCATCCTGAACGGAGACAAAACCCAGGATCTCTATTGCACTGATGTCGCTTATGTCTATAAAGGTGTCGGTTGTATGCAATTTGTCAATGCAACTGATAATCCCGGCAGCCAGTGGAAAGGGCAGATAAAAACTTCTTTCGGAGCACCGGTGATACCGGGAGATACCTATTTGCTTTCATTCTACATTCGTTGTGCAACCGGATCCGGATCCGGCCGTTGCTCTACAACGGGGAATGCCCAGTACCAGGGAGATTTTGACGTTACAACAGATTACAAGAAGGTCACCTGGGAATTTGTAGGTAAAGAAGGAGAGGACGGCTTGTGTTTTGACATGGGCGCAGTGGCCAATACTTATTACATAGATGATGTCAAACTGGTTAACCAGACAGATCCTTCCAACGGAACGGTTATTAACAACGAGATCCCCAACGGAACATTTGAAGTGGATGCCGGCGGCTGGACTATCTTCAACGGTGACAAAACACAGGATTTGTATTGTGCGGATCCGGCTTATGTATACGAAGGGAACGGCTGTATGCAGTTTGTCAACGGATCCGACAATCCCGGCAGCCAGTGGAAAGGACAGATAAACACGGCTTTTGTCAGTCCTACGTTGACTGAAAACGAAGAGTATGTCCTTTCCTTCTATATACGTTGTAAGAACGGAACAGGGTCAGGTCGTTGCTCAACCACCGGGGATGCCCAGTACCAGGGAGATTTTGACGTAACAACAGATTATAAAAAAGTCAAATGGGAGTTTGCAGCCATCGGCGGAGAGACCGGATTATGCTTTGACCTGGGTGCCGTTGCAAACACTTATTATATTGACAACATCGAACTTAAGCTTAAATCCCTGGATTCCGGAGACGACGGTGAAATTGGAGAAGAAGTGATAGAATCGCTTGATGCAGCTATGAACGAGTGGATCACCGGTATGGTGACCAAGTATAAGGACGTTGTGTCTGCATGGGATGTTGTTAACGAACCGATGGCAGACGGGAACAGCGGTATGCGTACAAGTGCCACTGATGATAAGGTTTCAGAAGGTGATCTTTTCTACTGGCAGGATTACCTGGGGCGTGATTATGCCGTGAAAGCATTTGAATATGCCCATGCTGCAGATCCGGATGCATTGCTTTTCATCAACGATTACAACCTGGAATACAATCCGGCCAAACTCGATTCCTTACTGGCATTTGTACTGGAAGTGCAGGCAAAACTTGATGCTAACGGAAATGGAGCAAGAATAGACGGGATCGGGACCCAGATGCATACTTCATATATGGCTTATGCAGGTATTGCCCCCATGTTTGAAAAACTAGCCGCTACCGGATTGCTTGTAAAAGTTTCGGAACTGGAAGTAAAACTCAATACCGGGAAGAATACCGGATACGTCCTTACGGACCATGATCAGGACTTCCAGGGAGCAATGTATGAATATATTATGGATTGTTACCTGAAATATATTCCGGCAGAGCAGCGTTACGGGTTTACCATCTGGGGAATCAATGACGGGGAAAGCTGGGTAAACGAGCCGGTGAAAGGGCTGTATTATTATCCTTTATTGTTCGATGACCAATTTGAAAAGAAACCGGCCTACTATGCCCTCATGAAAGCTTTGGGCGTAGAACCGGAAGAACCAATAAATGAATAGAAATTAGAGATCACTTTATGAAAAAAGCTTTTTTTGTTGTTTTGTGTCTATCGTTAGGTTTTGGTTGTTGTAAACCGGCATACCTGAACGAAAAGTTGTCATTCAAGGAACGAGCCGCAGATTTGGTCTCACGAATGACTCTTCAGGAGAAAGTATCCCAGATGGCCCATGAATCCGCTGCCATCGAAAGGCTTGGTGTGCCGGAATACAACTGGTGGAATGAGTGCCTGCACGGGGTGGCCCGTGCAGGGCACGCCACTGTTTTTCCCCAGGCCATAGGGATGGCCGCCATGTGGGATAAAGAAATGATGTTTGATATTGCAACGGCTGTGAGTGACGAAGCCCGGGCAAAACACCATGATTTTCTAAGGCAGGATAAAAGGGGAATCTACCAGGGCCTAACCTATTGGACACCGAACATCAATATATTCAGGGATCCCAGGTGGGGAAGGGGAATGGAAACCTATGGAGAAGATCCTTATTTGACCGGTGAGATGGCTGTACATTACATAAAAGGGTTACAGGGAAATGACCCGAAGTACCTGAAACTTGTGGCTACAGCCAAGCATTTTGCCGTGCATAGCGGACCTGAATCCACACGCCACAGAGCCGATGTTCATCCCAGTCAGAGGGATTTTTACGAAACCTATGCGCCTCATTTTAAAAAAGTGGTACAGGAAGCCGGTGTCTGGTCTGTTATGGGAGCTTACCAGAGGCTATGGGGAGAACCCTGTTGCGGAAGCTTTTTTTTGAGTTCGTTGCTTCGTGACCGCTGGGGATTTCAAGGTTACATTGTTTCCGATTGTTGGGCCATCAAGGATTTCTATGACAAAGGAATGCATGAAATTGTCAAAACTCCGGCAGAAGCTGCCGCTCTTGGTGTTACCGCAGGGACAGATCTGAATTGCGGCGTGAGTTATCCTTACCTTGTGGAAGCCGTTGAGGAAGGATATATTGAGGAATCTCTCATTGATACTGCTGTCCAGAGATTGATGTTGGCCCGGTTTAAACTGGGCATGTTTGACAAACCAAAAAAGGTCCCTTACAGCAGTATCCCTATTGATATTGTGGAAAGCGAAAAACACGTTACCCTGGCACGCGAAGCTGCCCAAAAATCCATAGTGCTTCTGGAAAACGACGGGATACTGCCATTTTCGAAAGACGTTCGCAAAGTAGCCGTCATCGGGCCCAATGCCGATGATCTGGAAGTGCTCCTGGGAAACTACAACGGGTATTCCAACAATCCGGTCACGCCGCTGCAGGGAATTCGCGAAAAACTTCCGAAAGCCGAGGTGGTTTTTGCGCAGGGATGTCCCCTTGCCGAAGGCCTGCCTTATTTTGAGCCTGTTCCCGAAGGGGTTTTGTTTACCGATTCTACATTGACCCAACCCGGTCTTTCAGGAAAGTATTTTAACAATATGAACTGGGACGGAGTCCCGGTGCATGAAAGAGTAGAAAAAAACATAGATTTTACCTGGTGGAATAAAGCTCCGTTTGAAGACATGGATGACCGTGAATTTTCCATTGAATGGAACGGTGTACTCTGCGTTCCCGAAACAGGACAATATGCATTGGGTGGAGAAGCTTTCAGCGGCTTTACACTGATGCTGGACGGAAAAAAACTGGTGGAAAGAATTGATGTACATCATCCCAGGAAAGAATACGAGTATGTGCAACTGGAAGCCGGTAAACCTTACAAGCTGGCACTCCGTTATGTCCAGAACAACACGGAATATGCGATCATGCGCCTTTTGTGGGAAGCGCCACACGGCAACCTGATGGAAGAAGCCTTGCAGGCAGCCGGGGAAAGTGACCTGGTCATTCTCTGTATGGGCCTGAGTCCCCTGCTGGAGGGAGAAGAGATGAAAGTCAAGGTGGACGGGTTCAATCAGGGAGACAGGGTTGACATTGGATTGCCGGCAACTCAAACGAACCTGATCAAGGCAATTGACAAACTCGGGAAACCCACTGTTCTGGTCTTGCTCAACGGCAGTGCCGTAAGTTTTGACAGGGAGATCAAATCCCTGCCGGCCATTCTGGAAGCATGGTATCCCGGGCAGGAGGGGGGGAGGGCCGTAGCCGACGTTATATTCGGGGATTACAATCCTTCAGGCAGGCTTCCCGTTACTTTCTACCGCTCCGTTGACCAGATACCGGCCTTCGATAATTACAGCATGGAAGGAAAAACGTATCGTTTTTTCAGGGATGAACCCCTTTATCCTTTTGGTTATGGACTTAGTTTTACTACATTTGAATACGAACCGGTCAGATTGCCAGAAAGTGTTCCGTGCGGAATCCCTGTTGATATATCCTTCAAGGTAACCAATACGGGTGACCGGGATGGTGATGAAGTAGTGCAGGTATATGTATCCCTGCCGGATGCGTCAAATCCTGTTCCTATAAAATCATTGCAGGGATTTGAAAGGATACATCTGAAAGCCGGGGAAAGCCGGGTGGTGGATTTCACCATTGTACCGGAACAGATGGCTTCCCTGGATGACAACCAGGTCTGGACGGTCGAAGCGGGTAACGTTGTTCTGGAAGTAGGCGGCAATATTTATTCGGTTCGTATGGAAGGAGACACTGTGTTTATTCCAAATTAATCTATATGTCAAAAAACATAATCATAGCCGTTTTACTGACAGTATGCACCGGCTCTTCG
>JAAYYL010000168.1 GCA_012515395.1 Bacteroidales bacterium | reverse complement strand
TCCTAAAAACAAAAGGGTCAGTAGCTTTTTCATGCTGTTTTGTTTTAGATTTGGTGATTTTATGTTAGATTGGTTAGAAATTATAAGCTCAGGTTAATGATTTTTTAAAATTAGAAATTAAACCACTTCCACATTTTGTATGTGGTGATTTAGTGGACCGGTTCAACGATCAATAATAAAAAACCCCTATCAATCAGGGGTTTACTTATTATTTATGTGATAAAAAAGTGGATTTAAAGGGTAGCTACACGGTCTTCAAAATCGTCCCGGGAACCAATGGCCGCATTTTTTATTTTGGCCCTGTAATTGTAGATTGTATTGACCGAATACCTCAAAAGGGCGGCAATTCTTCCCGAATCTTTTATACCAAGTCTTATCAGTGCAAAGATCCGCAGTTCTGTGTTGAGCAAATCGCCTTTCTTTAATACGATCCGCTCTTCAGGGATCAGCAGATCGTTGAAATCATTTACAAAACTTGGATACAGCTCCAGAAACGCTGTGTCGAAAGTCCTGTAAAAGTTGGCGATTTCCTTATCCGCCCATTCAGTGTTGCTGAGCTCTTCTTCCAGATCCTGTATTTTTCCGTACCGGATACTTCGCCTGACCTGGGCACGGAATTCCTTCATTTTATCCAGGTTGTCCGATAAAATGGCCAGAAAAAGGCCAATATATCCTTCCTTTACCCGGTTGGATTCCGCTATTTGGTGATTCAGCTTTTGCAGTTGTTCATTGACCAGATTCAGTTCATGATTTTGGGAGACAATGCGTTTGTTTATAACGCGTAATGACTTGTGCGCGCGGATAGTACGCCGGGTTTGTTTTACCAGGTAGCCAATGGCCAGGATCAAAATGAGAAGCAGGGCACTTATTGAGATCAAAAAAGCTTTAACGCGTTTGGTCTGGGCTACCTGCTTTTCCTGGTATGCTTTTTCAATTTGAGGTAATACTCCGGCTACCTGCCACGGCCTGAGTTTGGCGTTGTAAAACAAGGCATCTGCCAATGAAATGTCTATGTATCTGAAAGCTCTTTCAATATTGCCCCCTGTCTCAAAAAGTACAGTAGCCAGCCTGGTCAGGGAAGCATGGTCTTTTACCGCAGACTGGATATCAGCCATGGCGGAACGAGCCAGCCATTCCATCTGCAGATTGACCTCCCCCAGGTTCTGGTATACGGTAGATAAATGGTAGGCATAGATGGCATATTGGTGGGTAGATTCCTTGTGGCGGGAAACCAGCATGTGGGCAATACTGTCTGCCCGGGCAAGGTCATCTTTTTCGTAAGCTTCCTGGAAGCTGTAAAAAAGATATTCATCGGATTGCCGGTCAAGTAACTCCAGGATTTTTTCACGGTAATAATCTTTTCTGGCCCGGGACATTTCTTTGGTCGCAGGATCTGTGGAATACTCGGACAATTCGGCTGCCAGGCGCTGTAATGCACGATAGTATTCAGGAAGGAGAGAAGGATCCAGTTGAAGGGAGTCAATTTCGTTATACAAAATATCTCCCGACTCGAAAAAATTACCGGAAGTTGCAAATATCAACCCGCGACGGATCCGTGATTCGTCCCTGTATTTGCGAATATCCAGGGAATTTGCCAGGTTGTCGGAGATTTCAATGTAATGCATTGTGGAGTCAAAGTTGTAGGCTTTGTATTCGTCAATGATCTGTTGATAAAAGCCGTAACGTTGTTCCGGGGAAAGGTCCTGGTATTGCAAAACGCTTTTCAGGGCATTAATGCGCTGAAGACGGTTTTGTTCATATGTGGTTCGCAATTCCAGTTGTTTGTCTAACTTATCCAGCAGCCGGCTCAGGGGCTCTCTTCCCTGTCCGTGCAACAGCAGGGTAGAAATAACCAGGCAGATGGCCGTCAGACAGTGGCGTTTCATTGTCAGAAGTTTAGAACATATATCCGAGCATGATGTACAGGCCGGTATTCCCGTCCTGTTTGTTGAGCGCTTTGGCGAAATCCACGGAGAGAATGAAATTTTCATTCATGGCCACTTTCAATCCGGCTCCTGCACTCATATGAAATCCGTCTTCGGAGGCAAAGAAATCATTATAGTTCACCCCCGAGGCAGCCGTAAGAGCCTGCAATTCGGCCTCAGTCCGGTTTAATTCCACGGGATCCGTGATGTAGCCTATGTCAAACAGGGGATTGATACCTACATAAAATGCCTGGCGGGCAATCTTAAATGAAACGAGTTTTACCCTGAACTCTACGTTCGCATAGGCATATCCGTCACCCGTTACGCGGTTACGAACTATACCACGCAGGCTGTTGGCACCGCCGAGCATTTCGTAATTGGCCCGTTTGGTGAATAATGTAGCCATATAATTCTTCAAATAGAACGGCGTATTACCCCAAAGGGAGCCCTGGTATCCAAGGCGGTATGCAAAAATGATCTTGTCCCCCCATACAGGTACGTAGTGACGGAAAGAGGCATTCAGGGTAAGGTGGTTGTATTCTTTTTGGTCTCCAAAGGCTCCGAAGTAGGTTAAAAAAGCATCTGCCCATATACCCCTGTTGGGATTGTTGGGGCGATTTCGTGAGTCAAAAGTAAGACCCGCACGCACGAACGGGTGGGTTCCCCCGTGAAGTTCGTTGTCTTTGATCAGGCCCCAGTCTTTGTAATAATTGTAAAGGGTGGGCTGTTCGGAAGTAGTGGGGAGTTTTTTGTCTTCGTCCTTGTTCCTGTTCAGAAATTCAATGTTCACTTCATCGGCTCCGTAATGGAATATACCCAGACCTGCATTCCAGTAAAGGTTTCCGGCAATGGTACCCTGGAAATCCGCAGTGGAGCGGAAGAAATTTTTCTTCATTTTGTAAAAGGCCCGGGATTTGTATAATGCTTCTTCGCCTTCTGTCACTTTTCCCCATGCGGGGTTGTATACAGAACGGTACCCGTTGAATCCCAGAAAGTCAGCCATCGCTTCAGGCACATAACTCAAGTCAAAGGTCACGCGCACTCCGGGAATCAGGTATTTGGAATCGTAAAAGAAACGGAACAGGCCGGAGCGTTTTGTGGTGTAATTGGCTTCTACGTACATCAGGTGTTTGTACTGGGGAAATGTGGATCCGTCCCCGTAGTAGTACACTTCTGCCAATGCCCCGTACTGAAATCCCAGGTCAGTGTTGTAGCCAATGCTGGGAAGGGCTCCGAAAGTCCAGCCTTTTTTTACCACGGACAGACTGTCCTTATCTGCCGCAGATACATTTGTTGCAATAATAAGCGCCAGTAATATCAGTAAACGATACGTTTTTTTCATATTTATGGTTGTTAATGTTATCCGATCCATTTGAAGATCTCGGCCATGAGAGTTCCCAGGTATGTACCGCAGGCATAGCCTATAAGACCAATAATAATTCCGTTGACAAGAACACGCCTGTTATTCATGGCGGCTGCAACGGGAGGTACAAAAGGAGGCGAAAAAAGCAAAGCTATGTGTGAAACAGTGAACAGATCCCCTTCTACACGGAAGATGCGTGCAAGCAAAATATGAAGGAAGATAGAGACAACCAGGACAAATCCCACCATGGCCAGCAGATTCAGGCTTTCCCGACTGAACAGGCTGTGTATGTCAAACAAGGATGCAATTACCACACTGAACACCAGAATGAAATACATTCCGAATTCAAATGTTTTGGGGATTTCTCGGATCTTTTTCCAGAAAGATGCGGCTATGGCCAGAGTCGTAATGGTCAAAATGATGATCAATTCGTTTAAGCCCGCTCCTGCAAGCATGGATATACCGGCCCCGATTCCAAGACAGGCTATGGCCAGGAGCAATGACAAGAAAAGTTTCCCGCGGATTTTTTTACTGAACATACCCGAATAATCCTCAAAAGTTTCTTTTGCAGGTTGAGTGAAGCCTTGCTCTGGTACGTCCACGGCAAC
>JAAYYL010000167.1 GCA_012515395.1 Bacteroidales bacterium | reverse complement strand
TCAATGCCGTCACGCTTAACGGGGCACATGCCATGGATCTTTCTTACAACCTGGGATCCGTTGCCGTTGGTAAAATTGCCAATGTATTTATAACAAAACCCATACCTTCGTACGAGTATTTTATTTATGCATTTACGAGTCCTTTAGTGGAAACAACCATTTTGAACGGAATAATTACAGAATTATGATTTTTTCAGTATCACAACAATTTACAACTTTATTGGGTTTATTGACCATAGTGCCTTCCGGCCACGGAGCCGTCTGTTTTATGTTGGAAGAAACGGTCATATACGTAGATCCCTATTCGGCCACAACCGATTACAGTGAGTATCCCAAAGCGGATATCATATTTTTCACGCACGATCACCAGGATCATTACGATGTGAAAGCCCTGGAACACCTGGTAACCCCGCAAACCGTTTTTGTGGGGCCGGAATGTATGGAAGAGCATATAAAACTGGAAAAAACACTCAGAAACGGAGATTCTTATACCTGGAGAGGGATTGAAATAAAAGCTGTTCCGGCCTATAACATCATCAACAAAAGACAGGACGGAAATCCATTCCATCCCAAAGGCTACGGAAACGGCTATATATTCACTTTCGGGGATTTTCGGGTATATCTTGCAGGCGACACCGAATTCATACCGGAAATGGCAACGTACGGACCGGTAGATGTAGCCGTTTTACCCAAAAACCTGCCCTATACCATGAGTGACGAACAATTCGTTCAGGCCGTCAAAGTGCTGGGAGCCCCGGTGGTGTATCCGGTTCATTATTTTGAACTGGATAAGGAAAAACTGGAAAAGGCAGTAGGAAAGGAAGTAAGATTAATTTATCAGTAGCCATATGAAAATCATTGAATGTGTACCGAATTTTTCCGAAGGAAGGGATAAGCAGGTCATTGCCCGCATAGCCGATGCCATATCTGCAGTGGAAGGCGTGAAATTATTGAATGTTGATCCGGGAGTGGCAACGAACCGTACCGTAATGACATTTGCCGGGGAGCCGGCTGCCGTGGTAGAGGCAGCATTTCAGGCCATCAAAACAGCTGCCGGATCAGTTGATATGAGAAAGCATCATGGCGAACATCCCCGAATAGGAGCAACTGATGTATGTCCGCTGATCCCTGTTTCCGGTGTGACTATGGAAGAAACGGTTCAATATGCCAGGGACCTGGCCCGAAGGGTGGGAGAAGAGCTGGATATTCCGGTTTATTGTTACGAAGAAGCTGCTTTTACGGATAAACGCAAAAATCTGGCGGTATGCCGGGCAGGGGAATACGAAGGATTACACGCGAAACTTGAAGATCCCGAATGGCAACCGGATTTCGGCCCTGCCGCATTTACAGAGCGGACAGCTTCTACCGGGTTAACTGTTATAGGTGCCCGGGATTTTCTGATCGCAGTAAATTTTAACCTCAACACCACATCTGTCCGCAGGGCCAACGCCGTATCTTTTGATGTACGCGAAAAAGGCCGGAAAGTCACAATTGATGGAAAAGAAACCTGGCAGCCCGGGACCTTGAAACACTGCAAAGCAATCGGCTGGTTTATTAAGGAGTACGGTATTGCCCAGGTCTCCATGAACCTTACCAACATCCGGGTTACTCCTTTACACGTGGCTTTTGACGAGGTATGCGATAAGGCGGCCCGGCGCGGAATGCGGGTTACCGGAAC
>JAAYYL010000166.1 GCA_012515395.1 Bacteroidales bacterium | reverse complement strand
TGCTGGGGGCAGCCATACTTATTTATACGGGAGTGGCCAGCTGGAAAATCATGATTTCATGCCTGGCCGGAGCCGCTCTTACAGGATTGCTGGGAGACATTCCGGTACATTACCACCTGGTTATGGGCGGCTTTGCCTTTGGATGTGTCTTTATGGCTACCGATCCGGTTACCAGTCCCCAGACAGAAGCCGGGAAATGGGTCTACGGAGCACTCATTGGTGCACTGACGGTCATCATCCGTCTGTTTAATCCCGGATACCCTGAAGGCATGATGCTGGCCATATTGCTCATGAATACATTTGCCCCCCTTATTGATCATTATGTGGTAGCTATCCACGTGAAACGGAGAATGAAAAGAATTGCAGCCAATGGATAAGAACAAAAAGAACGGGAATTTCTACACGGTTATTTATGCTGCTGTTATGGTTATCATAGTAGCCGTAGTTTTGGCTTTTGTGTCAGAGTTCCTCAAACCGCGCAGGGATGCCAATATCCGGCAGGAAACCCGGCAAACCATCATGCGGTCGGTACATCTGGAAGGACGCTCCTATGAAAAATATATTACCGATACCGCTGCCGGCCCTGAAAACCTGCCATTGTTTATCTGTACCCTGGATGACGGCACCCGGAAATACATCATTCCCCTGGAAGGAAAAGGTCTCTGGGGATCCATCAACGGATACCTGGCTTTGAACGATGATTTTCGTACCGTTTACGGAGCCGTTTTTGACCACGAAGCCGAAACCCCCGGACTGGGAGCCGAGATATCCACTCCGTCCTTCAGCGATCCCTTCCGCGGCAAATCACTTTACCGGGGAGAAACATTTGTTTCCCTGTCCGTGGTAAAACCCGGAAAGTCGGCCGGCAATCCCAATGCGGTTGACGGCATTTCCGGAGGAACGCTTACCAGTCGAGGAGTGGAAAACATGATACGAGAATCCCTTGAACCGTATATTCCTTTTTTAAGACACTATGAATAAACGCATCTTCCTGGACCCGCTGTTTAAGAACAATCCCGTTTCCGTACTGGCATTGGGTATATGCTCGGCATTGGCGGTAACCGTAAAAATGGAACCTGCACTGGTGATGGCCCTTTCGGTGACTTTGGTGACCGGGTTTTCGGGATTTATCCTTTCCCTGCTGCGGAATACCATCCCGGATCGTATCCGGATCATAGTCCAGCTCATCGTGATTGCCACCCTGGTAATTCTGGTGGACCAGGTACTGAAAGCTTTTGCATATCCCATCAGCAAACAATTGTCCGTTTTTGTGGGTTTGATCATTACCAATTGCATCATCATGGGACGCATAGAAGCCTTTGCCCTACACAACAAACCTTTCCACGCCCTGGTTGACGGAATAGCCAACGGACTGGGATACGGAATCATACTGGTAGCCGTTTCCTTTTTCAGGGAACTTTTCGGGTCCGGGACATTGATGGGATACCCCCTTATTCCTGAAAACTGGTATGTTTCTGCAGGCGGTTTTTATGAAAACAACGGCTTGTTCATACTTCCTCCCATGGCCCTGATAGTGGTGGGACTGATTGTATGGGTATTCAATGCCCGTAATGCCAAAAAAGACAAAAAAGCATGGAACAAATAATTGACATATTCGTAAGGTCAGTCTTTGTAGAGAATATGATTTTTGCCTATTTCCTGGGCATGTGTTCCTACCTGGCCGTGTCCAAAACGGTAAAAACAGCTTCCGGACTGGGACTGGCTGTCATATTTGTATTACTGATCACCCTTCCCGTCAATTACCTGCTGGATCGCTACGTGCTGTCTCCCGGCGCTTTGGCCCGGATCAACCCGGAATGGGCTGCGGTAGATCTCAGTTTTCTGAGTTATATCTTGTTTATAGCCGTTATTGCCGCCATGGTGCAGCTGGTGGAAATGGTCGTGGAAAAGTTTGCTCCCGCCCTGTACAACAACCTGGGAATATTCCTGCCCCTGATTGCCGTCAACTGTGCCATTCTTGGCGGATCCCTTTTCATGCAGGAAAGGGCCTATGAAAACATTTGGCAGGTGCTGTCTTTTGCCCTGGGCTCGGGATTCGGATGGTACCTGGCCATAGTCTCCATAGCAGCCATCCGGGAAAAACTCAGTTACTCGAACATTCCCGCTCCCATGCGGGGCCTTGGCATTGCGTTTATTATTACGGGATTGATGGGAATCGCGTTTATGAGTTTTATGGGTATACAATTTTAAGTATTCATCATGACAATGATCCAATACCTGTTACTGGCAGTTTCCGCGATCCTGATCGTTACCTTGGTCCTGGTCCTGTTACTGGTCTATGCAAAAATCCGGTTAACGCCTTCAGGAAAAGTTAAAGTAAAGATTAACAACGAAAAAAACCTGGAAGTGGAACCGGGGACAACACTGCTAACCACCCTGTCTGCCAACAAGATTTACCTTCCGTCGGCTTGCGGCGGATCCGGAACCTGCGGATTGTGCAAATGCCGTGTGATTTCCGGGGGAGGATCCATCCTTTCTACCGAAACGGGGTTTTTTACAAGAAGAGAACAGCAGAACAATTGGCGTCTTGCCTGCCAGGTGAAGGTTAAGGAGGACATGCAGATTGAGATACCGGACGAAGTATTGGGCGTTAAAAAGTGGGAATGTGAAGTGATCAGCAACCGGAATGTAGCTTCATTCATTAAAGAATTCGTCATCAGACTTCCCGAAGGAGAAAATTTGTCTTTCCGTTCCGGTGGTTATATCCAGATAGATGTTCCTCCTGTCACAGTAGATTTTGCCAAAGACATTGCCGTTGAAAAAGAATACCTTGCCGAGTGGGACGCCTTGGGACTTTGGGACCTGAAAATGGTAAACCGGGAATACGGATTCAGAGCTTATTCCATGGCCAACCATCCTGCTG
>JAAYYL010000165.1 GCA_012515395.1 Bacteroidales bacterium | reverse complement strand
CTCAAAGATAACTGTTTATGAAAACTTTCGCAATTCTTGTGTTGGCCTGCAGCTTGTTTTGCAGTTGCAATCGTGAAAACAACGAGGAAGATCCCGGTATGCGTAATATCACGGCCACCGAATTTGCGCAATTGATGGGGACCGGGTGGAATCTGGGAAATACCCTGGAAGCGACCGGAGGAGAAACCTCATGGGGCAACCCCAAAGTAACGCCGGAATTGATAAAAGCCTTGAAACAGGCAGGATTCAGCGCTGTAAGGATACCCATATCCTGGTCTGTTCACATCACTGACCAGGCAACACACAAGATAGACAATGCCTGGATGCAACGTGTGGGACAGATTGTCAATTATGTGCTGGACAACGACATGTTCGCCATTATCAACATTCACTGGGACAACGGATGGATGAACGATCCCCGGGAAAGCAGCCGGGAAGGCATAAACGAAAAACTTCACGCCATCTGGACACAGATCGCCACTTACTTCAAAGGGTATGACGATCGCCTTCTATTTGCCGGATCCAATGAAGTACATATGGAAAACGACTGGTCTTCAAACCCTCCCGGGGAATACATCTCCGTACAAAATTCTTTTAACCAGACATTTGTGGATGCCGTCAGGGCCACTGGAGACCGCAATCTGAAACGTTTCCTGGTGGTGCAAAGCTACCTGACAAACATTGATCTGGCTTATAATTCCTTAATCATTCCTGCCGACCCTACACCGGACAGGCTGATGGTGGAAGTACACTATTACGATCCGTATGAATTCGCTTTGAAGGAAGATCAACCGTACGATTCCCAGTGGGGATCCGTGGCAACCGGAGCGGTTACGTCATGGGGTCAGGAAAATTGGGTAAACACGCAATTCGGAAAAATGAAGGCAAAATTTACGGACAAGGGCATTCCCGTAATATTGGGTGAATACGGGGCTCTTTACCGTTCTTCACTAAGCGGTCAGGCCCTGGAGGATCATAAAAGATGCCGGGCCTATTACACGGGATATGTCAACCGGGCAGCTCTTGATCACGGGATGGTTCCTTTTTATTGGGATAACGGAGCGGAAGATTTCAGGTTATTCAGCCGTTCTTCGTATCAGGTCCTTCATCCGGATATGCTGAATGCAATAACAAACGGGATTCCATAAAACCGCTGTCTTCCAGCAACTCTTGTTCGGGAGCGGAAGCTGCGTTAATGGCCAACTGATCACATTTTTCGTTTTGTGGATGACCGGCATGGCCTTTGACCCACATAAACCGGACTTTGTGTTTTTGGGCCGCTTCCAGGTAACGTTTCCAGAGATCGACGTTTTTCTTGTTTTTAAACCCTTTGGCTTTCCAGTTGTTTAGCCAGCCCTCTTCTACGGCTTTTACCACATAAGTGGAATCTGAATAGACACAAACCTCAGTCCCCGGTTTTTTCAATGCTTCCAGGCCAACGATTACTGCCAATAACTCCATCCTGTTGTTGGTGGTCAGTTTGTAGCCTGCAGAAATTTCCTTGTAATGCCTTCCGGAACGCAGTATCACCCCGTATCCGCCCGGCCCGGGATTACCCAACGCAGAACCGTCTGTAAAGATTTCAACCTTCATGTAATTTTTCCGCTTCGATCTCCTGGTTCCTGCGTCTGTTCCTGTAAATGTCACAAGCCATGAAAATTGCCGCCAGCATGGATTCGGGAGAAGCTTTATCCTCCCCGGCCAGCCGGTATGCCGTTCCGTGATCCGGAGAGGTCCGGATTACGGGAAGTCCTGCAGTAAAATTGACACCCTGGTGGAAAGAGAGGGCTTTAAAGGGGATCAGGCCCTGATCGTGATACATAGCCAGTACGGCATCAAATTTTCTATACTCGGCTGCTGCAAAGAAACCGTCTGCCGGATAGGGTCCGAAAGCCAAAACACCTGATCTGTCGGCTTCTTCAATAGCGGGTGTAATAATTTCCTGTTCTTCAGATCCTATAAGTCCTCCGTCACCGGCATGGGGATTCAGCCCCAGTATGGCAATCTTTGGTTGTCTTATGGTAAAATCCTGTTTCAGGGTATTGTCAAGCAACAGAATCTTCTGCAGAATCTTTTCTTTAGTCAGTTCCTGATGAATCATGCTTACCGGAATATGGCCGGTAACCACACCTACACGCAAGAATTCGTTACACAGGATCATTAACGGATCTGCCTTCCCGAAAGCATTGGCCAGGTATTCGGTGTGACCGGGAAAAGCAAAGCCTTCCCGACTCATGTTCTGTTTGTTAAAGGGAGCCGTTACCAGGACATGGATCCGTCCGCCCCGCAAATCGTCAACGGCTCTTTCCAGTGCCTGCATTGCAGCCTGCGCACCATCCTCTGTCATCTTTCCCGGTTCTGCCATAAACTGATCGGACACACAATTGACCAGGTTTACCATTTTGTAATGCAAATCCGATGCAGACTGTGTAATGTGCACGTTGAAATTTTCCACCCCTGCGGACAATTTTTTATAAAATCCAAGGAGCCGTGAAGATCCGTATATCACAGGAGTGCATAAATCGTTGATGCGACTGTCAGCTAAAGCCTTGATCAACACCTCGTAGCCAATCCCGTTTGTATCTCCCTGCGTTATTCCAACTATGATCTTTTTATGCATAATGCCTTTGATTTTTATTGATTATGGTCCTTCCGAAAGG
>JAAYYL010000164.1 GCA_012515395.1 Bacteroidales bacterium | reverse complement strand
GTTTTGTAAAACATTTCCGATATGATGATCATTGGGAAATGGCAGGAAGATCCGATCCCGAAAGCCAGGTGACCGGCTGAGCGTCCCATTGCCGTTACTATGAACCAGTTTTCGCTGGTACGGGCGTCTTCATAAACGGTACGTCCCAGGTCTGTGCCTTGTGCCTTGGCACTCTGGTAGCCGAAAGTGGGAATACCTTCAGGCAGGGGCAAATCGTTATCTATGGTTTTGGGTACGTGGATGTTGGCAATGTTGTATTCCTTCTGTACCAGGAACTTGGATATGCGGTTAGCTGTAGAGGCCGTATCGTCACCGCCCACCGTAACCAGGAGTCTTACGTTGTTTTCCTTGAAAAAATCCAGGTTGAAACGTTCTTCAAAATCTTTGTCTGTAGGTTTAAAACGGCTCATACGCAGGTACGATCCGCCCCGGTTGAAGAGCATATCGGCTTTGTCAAAATCCATATCCTCCTGACGGCATTTCTCTTTACAGAACAATCCGGTATATCCGCCATGCAGTCCAATTACGCGGTATCCCTTGGTAATGAAAGTTTTTGTGATTGTGCATACTACCGTGTTGATCCCGGGGGCCGGGCCGCCACCGCATAGTATGGCTATTGAAGGTTGTTTTTCCATATCTGATGTTTTTAAGAAGCGACAAATTTAGGAAAAAAGCTTTGTTTACGGAAATGATACGGCATTAAGTTGCTTCAACCGACTCCAGATTTTTTGCACGGGAAATCCCATCACGTTGAAATAACTGCCCCGGATACGATCAATGCCGATATATCCTATCCATTCCTGCACTCCGTAAGATCCTGCTTTGTCGAATGGCTTATACCTTTTTATATAATAGTCAATCTCCTGTTCACTCAATTTGGAAAACCAGACGAGCGTCTCGTCTTCAAAGCCCTCAGAAATGGCGGAATCCGCGCCCGAACGCAAATATACGCCGGTAATTACCTTATGGCACCTTCCGGAAAGGTGCTGCAGCATATGGACGGCTTCTTTTGCCGAGTTGGGTTTCCCCAGCACCGACCAGGGAACGTGCTCCCGATTTGAGGTATTCTGGTCGTGAACACCTGCATCCGCAGAGTTTTTGCCGGTAAAAACAAGTGTGTCTGCCGTGATCAGCAATTCATCTTCCTGCAGCGGCCGCGGGAAAGCCAGGGATTTGGCCCTGGCCAGAAACAAAGGAATGTCACAGGAATCCAGGTCTGAAGGAAAATGATCTTCATCCACTCCTTGAACCGGTTCAACGGCAAAAGGCAGGTCCGTGCCTTCCAGAAGGTGTTTCCTGCGGGGCGAAGCCGAGCCGAGTATTATCTTGTAGTTTGAATGCATAAATTATTCCGACGGAGCTTCCAGCATATCTTCCGGCACGTTTTCCTTTTCCTTGTACCACTTGCCGTGAAGCCTGAGTGTCTGTTCCACCAGGTCCCGCACACAACCCCTTCCGCCGGGGAAAGGAGATATGTACCGGGATATGTGGCGCACCTCGGGGGCAGCATCGGCAGGGCAGAAGGGAAGGCCGCAGGCTTTCATGGGCGGAATGTCGGGGATGTCGTCCCCGGCATAAGCCACCTCGGCAGGGTCCAAATCGTATTTTTTGCAAAAATCCAGAAAGGGAGGGATCTTGTCCCTGGCCCCCGAATAGATGTCTTTGACTCCTATGTTGCGGTAACGTTTTTCCACCGACGGGGATACGCCTCCCGTGATTATGGCCACGGGATAACCGTGTTCCACAGCTATCCTTATGGCATAGGCATCACGTGCATAATGGGTTCTGAATAGATCACCGTCCGGCATGGACATTACACCTCCGTCTGTAAGTACTCCGTCAACGTCAAAAGCAAACGCTTTGATCTTATGGAGCTGGCTTTTGTAATTACTCATAATCTTGCAAAGTTATTATATTTGCATCACAAACATACTGGTATATGCGTAATTTTCGTTTCCCGGGTTTTGCCGTGTTGCTTTTGGCAGCCTCTTTTTTTATCGCCTGTGATAATACAGGGACTACAACCACTTTTACCGGAACGGTGACAGACGCACAGACCGGAGATCCCATCAAAGGGGTATCGGTTTCCGTTATGCCTTTCAGCCTGGGAGAAGAAACGGGTGACGACGGAACATATACCATAGAACTGCCCCGGACCACTGAAAATGTATACCTGGTATTCAGTATCCCCGGATATGACAGCTGGCAGACGGAATCCATGCCTCTTTCTCCAAAAAGAAAAAATCTTTATACCATTGATGTTTCCCTGGAACCCAGGATAGCCAAAGCAGAGCTTTCTTCCAACACAGTTGATTTTGGAGCTCATGATTTGTCCGTGGAACGGATCCTGTCCAATCCCGGAAGTGATACGTTGCGATGGAATTTCCTGGAGCTTTATTTTCCGGAATGGCTGAGCGTTGATCCGATTGAAGGCGTTCTGATTGCGGGTGAATCCCAAAAGATCACCTTCCATTGTGACCGTGCCGGTTTGCC
>JAAYYL010000028.1 GCA_012515395.1 Bacteroidales bacterium | reverse complement strand
CTTTCCCTTCTTGTTCAGGGAACATCCATTCCCTGGGTCGCAAAGAAATTGCACCTGTCTTTCCCGCAACGAAAAAAACGTCGTTCGGAATTCGAAATGGAGTTTTCCGAGGATATAAAATCTGCTATGAGCGAGGTGATCGTGACTGAGGAAAGCCTGCGGTTCGGGAACCGTATGATGGACATCCCGCTGCCCGACAAGACACTTGTTGTAATGGTAAAAAGAGGCGATACTTTTTTCATCCCCAGGGGGGGAACCGAGATCCGGATAGGAGACAGAATGCTCATCATTTCCGACGATGAGAAGGCGTTGAAACAGACTTACGAAGAATTGGGAATTGACGCTTACAGATAAATCATATTATCTTGGCTATCTATGAATTACAATTATATATAACTATTTTGTTGCATAATAAAACATAATTGTTATATATATTCATAATTATTTGATTTTATTTGACTTAGGGTTATAAAACAAACAGGAGTCCCCGTAGCTTAAAAAACGGTATTCGTGCGAGAGGGCATGGTCATAAACCGACCTCCATTTCTCCCCTATCAATGCCGCCACCAACAGGAGTAAAGTAGAGTTCGGCTGGTGGTAATTGGTCACCAGAATATCGGTTGTTTGAAAATCATACGACGGCGCAATGATGATTTGTGTGGAAGCCCGGAGCGAATCAAGCTTATTTTTTTCCAGGTAATCAAGAAGGTATTCCAGGGCTTCCCGGTAAGACATCTCCCGGGGAGTCACATATGGTTCCCACTGACCTACGAACATAGGTTCCTTTCCGGCGGCTGCCTGGAGGCCCAGGTAATAGAGACTTTCAATACAACGGCAGGAAGTTGTTCCCACCGAGACCACGGGTCCTTTATGGGTTGAAAGTCGCTCTAAAAAATTACGGGATACTTCAAAAGGTTCACTATGCATGATATGATCCCTTATATAAGGTGTTTTTACCGGCTTGAAGGTTCCCGCTCCAACATGAAGGGTCAATTCTGCAATATCGATGTTTTTGTCTTGTATCTCCCTTATTACCCGATCTGAAAAATGCAGCCCTGCGGTAGGTGCCGCTACCGATCCCCTGTTGCGTGCATATATAGTCTGATACCGTTCCAGATCGCTATCTTCTGCTTCTCTTTTCAAATAAGGTGGAATGGGAACGCGTCCTGACACTTCCAGCACTGTGGAGAAAGGAATGTCGGCCGACCAGCTGAAACGCACCAGGTAACGGTCAGCTTCCTGCCCTATAAGGCTTGCCGAAAGTCCGATCTTGGATATCCCGGGATCGTTTTCAGGATTGAACAATGGCAAATGCCCGGTTTTCCATCTTTTTGCGTTTCCAACCGCACAATACCACGTTGATGACGCGTGTTGTGAAAAAGCCAGTATGTATTCTTTCGGGGAGGCCGGTTCCAGGCAGAAAACTTCAATCAGGGCCCCCGTTTCTTTCCTGAATAATAACCTCGCCGGAACTACCCGTGTATTGTTAAAAATCAGTAAACTTTCCGGAGGCAGCAATCCAGGAAGGTTTCTGAAATATTCATCGGTAATTTGTTCATTCCGGCAAACAAGCAATTTTGAATCATGACGAACCGGGAGAGGATAGCGTGCGATCCTGTTTTCAGGAAGGTCATAGGTATAATCACTGATGCGAATACCCGGGATGGGAAAATGAAATGTTTCCATAACTGGGTGCAAAGGTATCTGATTTACGTGAAAATTTATTTAAAGTAATACTTTAGGTCATAATTTACATTTGTAATTCACTTATGTAACCTGCTACGTCTGTTTTTGTAATCATTTATGGCTATAAAAAGGGGCTTCTTTTGGGTTGTTTAATTATTTGAATTCACATTTCTAAATTGCCAATTTATAGCATATTATATATTTGAATACCAGTTATTTATAAATTTCATATAAAGCAATATTTTATATCATTTTTATTTTTTAGCATGTTTTATAGCATATTTACAAAATAATTTATGCCTTATATACTCTTTTCCAGTATTATACATGTTTTATATCAATATTTACTTTATATATAGAACCTAACGCTATATTTTCATGAAACGCCTTACTGTATAATTAAATATGAACGAGATTCGATTTATTTAGTTTACAAATGTATTTAATCAAATAGTTACATAAGTAAACATTATTTATATTACATTTGTAAAAAATCGTTTACAATTATGAGAACCCGTTTGCAACAGTTTTTACAGGCAGAAAACCTCTCTCCTTCCCGTTTTGCGGATCAGATAGGGATACAACGTTCAGGTATGTCTCATATATTATCGGGACGTAACAAACCGGGGTTTGATTTTATTGAGAAAATGCTGCTGGCCTACCCTTCGATAAACGCTGAATGGCTGATCACAGGCAAGGGAAAAATGTATAAAGAAGTAAAAGCAGCTTCTTTATTCAATACGGAAGAGTTGCCTGAATCTGTCCCGACAATACCTCAGCAGCTTGAAAATACTCATGAAAATCATTCATCTGAAGAATATTACAATGAGTCATCTGAAGTTTTACATAAACTAGTAAAAGTATTGCTTTTTTATTCAGACAACACCTTTACGGAGTATTCACCGGGTGATGCACGGGAGTGAATTGTTTCCTGAAATTAATCCCTTATATTTGTTTCACTAATCATGAAGCATATGTATCGCCTTTTAAAACCGCTACTATTTCTTTTTCCACCCGAAACTGCTCATAAACTGGTATTTAAAGCGCTGGCTATTCTAAAATACATTCCTTTTGCCGGCAACCTGATGCGCTTGTGCTTTTCGTATAAAGCCCCGGCCCTGGAGAGGCAGGTTCTTGGACTCAACTTTTCCAATCCCGTAGGATTGGCCGCCGGATTGGATAAAAATGCAGAAGTGATCAACCAGATGGCCGACCTTGGATTTGGATTCGTTGAGATCGGGTCTGTTACGGTAGCTCCACAGGAAGGAAATCCAAAACCCCGGAGTTTTCGGCTGGTAAAAGACAAAGCCCTCATTAATCGCATGGGAATCAACAATTTGGGCGTCAAAAAAATTGTTAAGAATATACAGAAAACACATCCCCGTGTCATCATAGGAGGCAATATCTCAAAAAACACTTCCACTCCTAACGATTTGGCTTATAAAGATTTTGAAAAAGCCTTTGCCCAATTGTATGATTATGTGGATTACTTTGTAATTAACGTCAGCTGTCCCAATGTAAAGGACCTGCGAAGCCTGCAAACCGCTGAAAATCTCACACGAATTACCAGGCATCTTACAGAAATCAGACGGTATTGCGACGTATACCGCCCCATCTTATTAAAGATCTCCCCGGATATATCAACCGATGCACTTGATCAATTGATAGAACTGGTAATGCTATCCGGTCTGGATGGCATAGTAGCTTGCAATACAACGGTTTCCAGGGAAGGACTGGTTACCGGGAAAGAAGTTCTGGAGCAAATAGGAGAAGGCGGCCTGAGCGGGGCTCCGCTGAAAGAAAAAGTGCTCTCCATCATACGTTACATCCATGCGAAAACGGACGGAAACCTCCCTGTCATAGGCGTTGGAGGTATCATGAAACCGGAAGATGCCATGGAAATGCTCAATGCCGGAGCTTCCCTGGTACAAGTCTATTCGGGCTTTATCTATGAAGGTCCCGGTATTGTACGTAAAATATTGAAGCATATAAACAAAAAAGCCACCAACTAAACTTTTACTTTATGTCTGGAAAATGGTTAGCCATACCCTTCGCGGTATTGCTGTTTTTAGGTTTTGCCTGTAACAACAGGGAGCAGGCAGCTATAAGACAAATTGATGATCTGTACAATCAATTATGGCCCGGGAATACTCCCGGAGGAGCTGTTTTAATCCTCAGGGGAGACCGTCCCGTATTAAAAAAAGGATACGGTCTGGCCACCCTGGATCCCACAGTGGAAATAACTCCTTCAACCTTTTTTTGCATTGCATCGGTTTCCAAACAGTTTGCAGCAACAGCCACACTCAAACTGGCACAGGAAGGGAAACTGTCTTTGGATGACCCTGTGTCCAAATTCTTTCCACATTTTCAGGCATCGTTCTTTGACCGGATCACACTTTCACATTTACTCTCACATACATCCGGCATCCCCGATGCCAGACCTCGTACGGACAGCCTGTTCGTCTATCACTCCACGGATGTGGAATCGTATTCGTATATGGATACGCTGAGTTTCCTGAATTTTGAGCCGGGGACTTCCTATGAATATATGAATCCCACCTTCCAGCTTTTGTATACTGTCATTGAAAAAGCATCCGGTTTGCCTTTTGAAGAATACATGGAAAAGGAAATTTTTACACCGGCCGGTATGGATAACACGTTGTACTTTGAGCAAGGCAGGGAAATCCCGCAAATGGCACACGGTTACCGCATGGATACCGCTTCCGGGGAATGGGAAGAATACGATTACGGGGAAACGACTTTCTTTGCTTCAAAAGCAGACGGCGCACTCTATACATCCATTGAAGAATTCTCACAATGGGAGTATGCCCTGCAGGATTACAAAATCCTGAATAAAGAAATGACTCAAAAAGCACATACTGCTTACATTCAGACAGATATACCTGAGACAGGATACGGGTACGGCTGGTTCGTAACGGAAACGAACGGTGCCCCAAAAATATTCCATACGGGGGATAACGGAGGATTTAAGATTTATGCGGGAAGGTACCCTGAAAGCGGTGTTTTGCTGCTTATCTTTTCCACCCGGGATTTTGACAGAGACGCTACGGTCGCAAAAACCGAACAAATCATGCACACGGCAGGCTGGTTATAAAAGCCTTAAGAAATTTCCGCCCATTATCTTTTGGATATCTTCGTAGGAATATCCCCTGGCACACAGTTCTTCAGTAAGAACAGGAAGGCGGGATATGTCTTCCAGGCCTTCAGGACATACTTCAATACCATCAAAATCAGAACCAATACCCACATGATCCGGTCCCACCAGTGACACAACGTGGTCAATATGGTCAACCACACGTTTATAAGAAGGACGCGGAAGCGCAAAAAGTGCCTTTTTAGCCTTTTCCATACGTTCCCGGCTCCCGTCGGAGTCTTGGGCATAAGCAGCCTCGGCATCTTCGTATTCGTCAAGTAAAGGATCAACAGCGAGCGAATACTCCTTGTCAAGGAACGGAGGATTGAAATTAATCTGTAAGACACCTCCGCGGGCAGCCAAATCCTTAATCATTTGATCTGTAAGATTTCTGGGTACATCACATAAAGCCCTGCAACAAGAATGTGTGGACACAACGGGGCGGGTAGAATATTTTAACACATCATAAAAAGCTTCGTCGGATATGTGTGCCACATCCACAAGGATCCCCAGGCGGTTCATTTCTGCAATCAATTCCCGGCCGAAAGGACTCACGCCGTGCCACCGCTTTTCCCTGGTGGCACAACTGTCACAAACTTCGTTGTTTCCGGCATGTGTCAGGGTAATGTAACGAACTCCCATTCTGTAAAAAAGACGCAATAAAGAAAGGTCTTTGTGGATGGGACCGGCATTCTCCATGCCCAGGAAGATGGCTATCTTACCCTGCTCCTTCAATGCCCGGGCTGTTTGGGCATCGGTGGCCAGAGAGGCCAGTTGAGGATACTTGCCGAGCATATCGTACACCGAGGCAAATGCTTCCAGCGCTTTGAAAGTGCATTCAAACGGCTCCCATTTGTTTGACACATATATGGCAAAGAAAGAGGCATTTACGCCTCCTTCTTTCATACGTACCAGATCCACGTGTCCAATATCGGTTTTTTTGCCAATGTCCAGTCCCTTTCTTCTCATCATTATGGGTGTGTCACAATGTGAATCAAGCACAAGGATTTTGTCGTGGATCTCTTTTGGTGTCATGGTATTTCTTTTTAGTATGTTGTCATGTGTGCAGCCCCGCTTTTATTAACGTTCCTTAGGGTCACGTTGCCGTTGTAACGCAATTTTGCTGCGCCGGATACTTCAGGTTCAAGGGATCCCGCAACATTCACCCGGGCCCGTGCAACTCCGCTTATTACCGCCTTCATTGTTTCCACCTGGAATTTCATTCCTTCGAAAACAGCAGTACCGCTTATATCCAGCAAAGAACGTATGGCTTTCCCTTCAAAAGTTCCTTCACTACTTCCACTTATCTCAATATTGGCAAAGGTAAGGCTTTTATTTTCCATTACGAAAAATCCTTTCGAGGCACCGCTGATCTCCAGATCAAGTTGTTCGGTTTCTCCATAAAGCTGGATTTTGGAAACACCCGATACCTCAACATCCATTGCTGCGCTTTCAATGTATTCAAATTCGGCTTGACTGACACCTGAAAGTTCAATATTCAAATTATGTGAATCAAAACGGTCTCTGGCAAAAAGCTTTGTAACGCCACTAAGCTCAACGCTTTCCAGTACAGGAAGTGTTACTTTAGATGTGACCTTTAAATCCTTGTATTTTCTTTGTATAGACCTGGGAACACCTCCGTCTTTGAAGCCAATATGAAGTACGCCGTTCCTGACTTTAACCTCAATATATTCAAACACCTCATTGTATGTTTCCAGGGACACTGAATGTGAAGCAGACTTTTCCAACGTTACCTCAACTACCCCGGATACTGCAATGCCGGTAAATGAATCTACCTGGAAATTTCTTTTCTCCAGAGTTTCTTTCTGAGCCAGGGCAATGGTAGAAAGAAGACTTAATATTGTAATTATAAACAACTTTTTCATAGCAATTTAGATTAATTATATAAAGTAATACTGTTATTCTACTGACGTGATGGATGAGGCCCCCCGGGATACAGATTTCGTAAATGTGGGATCTCCTTTTACATGAATATCAGAAGCGCCTCCTGCAACAGCACTGACCTTTCCGGTTACAAAGACCCGGGCGTTTGAAGCTCCGGAACACCTGACATTCAATTCTTCTGTTTGGAATTCAAAAGCTTTTACCGAGCTTGCCCCGGAAACTTCAAAAGTACCTTTTGTAGAACTTCCTTTCATAATGACGCTGGAAGCGCCTCCTGCCTCCAAATCTATCTGATCTGTTTCCTGGTTGAAATTCAGGACCGAAGCACCGCTGACATAAATTTTTGCAATTGTTGCCAATCCATTGATCTCTAAACTTGAAGCACCACTTATATCAAGATTTGCTGCATGTGTAAGAATGTTCATTTGAGCACCGGATGCCCCGGAAAGTTTCACCTTGAGATTGGCCGGGCTGAAGTTGTCACGGGTAGAGAGTGAAGCTGCATTGGATAATTCAACACCTGTCAGATCAGGCATGGTAATACGGGCGTGAATGGTGTGCTGTTTGCCTATAATACGGGTTGCAGTACGCCACCACTCCATTGTAATTCCCAGATTCAAAACGTTCCCCTTTACCAGAATTTCCACTTCCCGGGCAAGTTCTTCGGGAATTTCCAGCTCCAGGGTATATTCGTTGCCTTTGAACACCTCCATTTCATAAACAAAAGAAGCGTTAATGGAATCAAACGGTTCCAACTGGTACGTACGTGAAACTTTATCCTGTGCAGAAAGCAGGGTCAATGAGATAAGAAAACAGGCGATCAATACAATTTTTTTCAT
>JAAYYL010000027.1 GCA_012515395.1 Bacteroidales bacterium | reverse complement strand
GCTGACGCACGTCTTCGTAGGTTCGAATCCTGCCCCTCCCACAACCAACACGCGGAAGTAGCTCAGTTGGTAGAGCATCAGCCTTCCAAGCTGAGGGTCGCGAGTTCGAACCTCGTCTTCCGCTCCAACATGCACCAAAAGCCAGTGTAGCTCAGGGGTAGAGCGCTTCCTTGGTAAGGAAGAGGTCATGAGTTCAAATCTCATCACCGGCTCAAAATCACATTATTGAGTTATAAAAATTATTAAGTTATGGCAAAAGAAACCTACAAAAGGGATAAACCCCACGTAAACATCGGAACTATCGGTCACGTTGACCATGGCAAAACAACTCTGACAGCCGCAATTACCCAGGTACTTGCAAAAAACGGCCTGTCGGAGATCCGTTCATTTGACTCTATTGATAACGCTCCTGAAGAAAAAGAACGCGGTATCACCATTAATACTGCCCACGTAGAATACCAAACAGCAGCACGCCACTATGCTCACGTAGACTGCCCGGGACACGCCGACTACGTTAAGAACATGGTTACGGGAGCTGCCCAGATGGATGGTGCTATCCTTGTTGTAGCAGCAACCGACGGACCTATGCCCCAGACCAACGAGCACGTATTGCTGGCCCGCCAGGTAAACGTTCCCCAGATCGTGGTTTTCCTGAACAAATGCGACATGGTCGATGACCCTGAAATGCTTGATCTGGTTGAACTTGAAGTACGCGACCTGCTTTCAAAATACAACTTTGACGGGGATAACGCCTCTGTTATCCGCGGCTCCGCTTTAGGCGCCCTGAACGGAGAAGCTGAATGGGAAGATAAAGTGATGGAGCTTATGGATGCAGTAGATTCCTACATCCCCATACCCGTACGCGACAATGAAAAACCTTTCATTATGCCCGTAGAGGATATTTTCTCCATTACCGGTCGTGGAACCGTTGCTACAGGACGTATTGAAACAGGGTTGATTAAAACCGGCGAACAAATTGAGATCGTTGGTCTTGGTGAAAAGCCCAAAACCAGTGTTGTAACAGGTGTTGAGATGTTCCGTAAGATCCTTGACAGAGGAGAAGCCGGTGACAACGTAGGTCTGTTGCTCCGCGGTATTGATAAGAAAGAAGTAAAACGCGGTCAGGTTATCTGCCGTCCGGGCACCATTACTCCTCACAAACATTTTTCCGCCCAGATCTATGTATTGAAGAAAGACGAAGGCGGACGCCACACTCCGTTCCACAACAAATACCGTCCCCAGTTCTTCCTCCGTACCCTGGACGTTACCGGAGAGATCAAACTGCCCGAAGGTGTGGATATGGTAATGCCGGGTGACAACGTTTCCATTGATGTGGAATTGATCTACCCCGTAGCTTTAAATGAAGGTCTCCGTTTCGCCATCCGCGAAGGAGGTCGTACAGTAGGTGCCGGCCAGATCACCAAAATTGGTGAATAATTGTCCGGGACATATAAATAGGCACAGGTTTGGCCGCATATAAGAACGGCCGGACCTGTGTGTACTAGGGGCATAGTTCAAGGGTAGAATAGCGGTCTCCAAAACCGTTGATGGGCGTTCGAATCGCTCTGCCCCTGCAGATACGGGATGTTACGGTTCCGTATGTTAACCTCAACAACTGGAGAAGCTTCCATCTCCACGTGTTGCTAACAAACTAACAATGAGCAAAATCGGAATGTATTTCAAAGACTCCTACAGTGAGCTTGTTCACAAAGTGAGCTGGCCTACATGGAGTCAACTGCAGAACAGCGCTATTATTGTAATGGTGGCCTCGGTCATCATTGCCGTAGTCATTTTTGCTATGGATTTTACATTTAGGAACCTGATGGAGTTTCTCTACAAGGCATTGTATTAATAACTAAGAGAAATGACAGAAGTTACCAAAAAATGGTACGTTGTAAGAGCGGCCGGAGGTAAAGAAAAAAAAGCCAGAGAATACATAGAAAACGAGGTGAAACGCCTTCACCTTGAAGACTTTGTGTCACAGGTTCTGATCCCTACAGAAAAAATCTACCAGGTTAAAAATGGTAAAAAAATCAGTAAGGAACGGATTTTTTATCCCGGATACATTTTGATTGAAGTCGCGCTTACGCCGGAAATTCAGCACCTTATCACCAACATCCCTCATGTCTCGGGTTTCCTGGGAACTGTCAAGGGAGGGGAACCCGTTCCCGTCCGTATGTCAGAAATAAACAGGATACTGGGCCGTGTGGATGAACAGGCGGAAAGGGAAGAAGAGAACATCACACCTTATCTGGTAGGAGAAGCCGTCAAAGTAATTGACGGACCGTTCAACGGATTTAACGGAACGGTTGAAGAGATTCTGGAAGATAAGAAAAAACTGAAAGTGATGGTTAAGATCTTCGGCAGAAAGACGTTGCTGGAGCTCGGCTTTGTTCAGGTTGAAAAAGATTAAATAAATAATAATTATGGCTAAAGAAATTGCCGGATTAATCAAATTACAGATTAAAGGCGGTGCTGCCAACCCTTCGCCCCCGGTAGGACCGGCACTGGGCTCCAAGGGTGTAAACATAATGGAGTTCTGCAAAAAATTCAACGCGCAGACACAGGACAGGGCGGGGAAAGTCCTTCCTGTAATCATTACTGTTTACAGCGATAAATCATTTACCTTTATCGTTAAACAGCCCCCTATTGCTGTTCAATTGAAAGAGGCTGCCAAAATCACAAGCGGTTCACCCGAACCCAATCGTAAAAAGGTAGCTTCCGTCACTTGGGAACAGGTCCGTGCCATTGCCGAAGACAAGATACAGGATATGAATGCCTTCACCTTGAAATCTGCCATGAGCATGGTAGCCGGTACTGCACGCAGTATGGGTATCACCGTAAGCGGGAAGTTCCCGGAAGATCTTAATTAAACTTCTATGTAGAAATGAGTAAACTGACGAAAAACCAAAAAGTAGTATACGCCAGGGTTGACTCTGACAAACAATACAAATTGTCCGAAGCATGTGAACTTATCGGTCAGACAAGTTTCACAAAATTTGATGCTTCAGTGGACATTGCTATGCGTTTGGGCGTCGATCCCCGAAAGGCAAACCAAATGGTTCGCGGCGTTGTGACTCTTCCGCATGGAACTGGAAAGCAGGTACGTGTCCTGGTTCTCTGCACTCCCGATAAGGAGGAAGAAGCCAAAAATGCAGGTGCCGACCACGTTGGATTGGATGAATATATTGATAAAATTAAAGGAGGATGGACAGACGTTGACGTCATTATCTGTACTCCTTCAGTCATGGGCAAGATCGGTCCTATTGGCCGTATCCTGGGTCCCCGCGGGCTTATGCCCAATCCCAAAACCGGGACCGTAACCATGGAGATCGGGAAAGCCGTTACTGAAGTCAAAGCCGGTAAAATCGACTTTAAAGTTGACAAAACCGGGATCATCCACGCATCCATCGGAAAAGTTTCTTTTGATCCGATAAAACTGCAGGAAAACGCCCAGGAGTTTATTGGAACTGTTCTGAAACTGAAACCGCAGGCCCTTAAGGGAACTTATGTAAAAAGTATATACCTGTCCACAACCATGGGCCCCGGAATGTCCATTGAGATCAAATCGGGTGCAGCTGCAGAATAAGAACATTGTGTATTATGAAGAAAGAACAAAAAGTACAGATCATAGATAGTTTGGCAGCCCAACTGCAAGCAACTCCTGATTTCTATGTTGTGAACATTGAAGGACTCAATGCCGAGAAAACCTCCCGGTTGCGTCGCGAATGTTTTGCACAGAATATCAAGTTGGTTGTTGTTAAGAACACCCTGCTCAAACGTACGCTGGAACAGGCAGGTATAGAGGAAATGAAATTGATTTTCCCCATCCTGGAAGGGTCCACCGCTGTAATGTTCACTGAAGTAGTCAATGCTCCGGCCAAACTGATCAAATCTTTCGGTCAGGAGAACGGAAAGCCCGTTCTCAAAGGAGCCTTGGTTCAGGAATGTGCTTATATAGGGGAAGATCAACTGGAGAACCTTATCAATATCAAATCCCGTGAAGAACTCATTGGTGATATTGCCGGTCTTATCCTGTCCCCTGCACAAAGACTTGTATCGGCTGTTAAATCGGCCGGAAGCAATATGGCCGGTATTGTCAAGACACTGGCTGATCGTGAATAATTATTAAACAAGCAAAACAATTTTAAACATAAAAATCATGGCAGAATTGAAACAATTGGCAGAATCCATTGCTAATCTCACCATTAAAGAAGCTATCGAATTAGCTAACATACTTAAAGACGAATACGGAATTGAACCCGCTGCTGCTGCAGTTGCCGCCGTGGCCGCTCCCGGTGCCGCAGGACCTGCTGCTGAAGCTGAACAAACACAATTTGACGTCATACTTACTTCCGCCGGACAGGCTAAACTGCAAGTTATTAAAGTGGTGAAAGAAATCACCAACCTGGGATTGAAAGAAGCCAAAGAACTTGTTGACGGAGCTCCCAAGCCCGTGAAAGAAAAAGCAAGCAAAGCCGAAGCTGAACAAATCAAATCACAAATTGAAGAAGCCGGCGGAGAAGTTGAAATTAAATAAACTCACTTCCCGTACAAATCGGGAACGGTACCAGGTTTAGGACCCCTGCGGGGGTTCTAAGCCTTTTTGTCGTTAAAACGTTTATTTTCAACTAATCCTCAAACAATGCCTCAAAAAGCAAATAATCAGCGAATTAACTTCGCAACATCAAAAACCCTCCTGGATCATCCCGATTTTCTGGAGGTACAATTGAAATCTTTCCAGGATTTCTTCCAATTGGATACGACTCCGGAAAACCGGAAAAATGAAGGATTGTTCAGGGTATTCCAGGAAAATTTTCCCATTACCGACACCCGGAACAATTTTGTACTGGAGTTCATCGATTATTTTATTGATCCTCCCCGTTATTCCATAGAAGAATGCCTGGACAGGGGCCTGACATACAGTGTTCCCCTGAAAGCAAAACTGAAACTGTTTTGCACCGATCCTGAACACGAAGATTTTGCAACCGTTCTCCAGGATGTTTACCTGGGAACCATTCCATACATGACACCCCGCGGCACTTTTGTGATCAACGGATCGGAGCGCATAGTGGTTTCACAGCTTCACCGTTCTCCCGGT
>JAAYYL010000163.1 GCA_012515395.1 Bacteroidales bacterium | reverse complement strand
TTTTTGTAAAGATATCAAAACTCTTAAAACGTCTGCCTTTTCTTTCTCCCAGAAGGGTTTCCAGAAAAAGGAAGAAAACGGCAATGGCAAAGAAATACATATATTGTTCGTTAAAATCCTCGAATACCACCGATTGGAATTCCTGTTCATCCAGTTCCCTTACAGAATTTATGATTCCTTGCAGTCCGAAATCGGAATTCCCTGCTCTCACATAACTTCCTCCACCTGCCCGAGCCACTTCCGTCAAGGTTTTTTCGTCGAGTTTCGTGACAACTGTATTTCCTTCTTCGTCTTTTAACAGGGACCCGTCCGGCAGTGGTATGGGTTTGCCGAATTCCGAGCCGATGCCTATGCAATGAACCTGTATACCCTGATTCGCTGCTTCTCCGGCAGCTGCCACGGCATCGTCTTCGTG
Organism: Bacteroidales bacterium; assembly: GCA_012515395.1. Lineage (GTDB taxonomy): Bacteria > Bacteroidota > Bacteroidia > Bacteroidales > UBA932 > DMER64. Next base: position 8,956 of record JAAYYL010000163.1, on the reverse strand, counting down.
GTTTTCCCCGTCGGTTATCAGTATAAGTGCACGGCTATCGGGGGTATCCAGGCTAAAGCTCCTGATCGCGGTCAGAATGGCCTGGCCGAGTGCCGTCCCCTGGCGGGGAACGGATCCTGTGTTGATGGAATTCAGAAAGACCTTGGCACTTACGTAGTCAGTGGTGACGGGTAACTGAACGAATGCATCTCCGGCAAAAACGATTAATCCTATCCGATCCCGGTCCAGGTTGTCAACCAGCCTGGATACGGCAAGTTTTGCCCTTTCCAGGCGATTTGGAGTGTAATCCTGAGCCAGCATGGAATTGGACACATCCAAAGCAATCATGATTTCCACTCCGGTCCGTTTCATTTCTTTTACCCGTGCACCTGTTCGGGGCCGGGACAATCCCAGGGCAAAAAAGAAAAGAGCCAGACAGAAAATACTGATCTTGAGCCACCCTCTTCTGAAAGATACTCCCGGGGTAAGGGATTTGACCAATTGCGGATCCCCAAAACGTTTCAACAATCTTTTGTTGCGACGTCTGTACAGACCGTAGAGCAGCAACAACAGCGGAATGGTTGCAATAATCCATAAATAGTGTACCTGAGCCAATTGTATCATATCTCGTTACGGTATTCTTCTTAAAACAACCCAACGTAGCAAAAATTCCAAAGCCATTGCCAACAGGGCAATCAAGGCATAATTCATAAACAGTTCCCGGTAAACCGGAAACGAATCCACCATGGTCCTGCTTTTTTCCATGCGGTTGATCTGGTTGTATATGGACAACAACTTTGTATTGTCTGTAGCACGGAAATACTGACCATCCGTTGTTTCGGCAATCTTTTCCAGTAACTCTTCGTCGATCTCCACTTTTACCTGCTGTATCTGAACCCCGAAAGGAGTCATCACCGGGTAGGGAGCCATCCCATGTGCCCCCACACCTATGGTATAAACACGGACACCGTAAGTCCTTGCAATTTCTGCAGCTGTAAGCGGGGTTACTTCTCCCCTGTTATTCACACCGTCAGTGAGTAAAATCACTACACGGCTGACAGCTTCTGAATCTTTCAGCCTGGCTACGGCAGTCGCCAGTCCGTTACCTATGGCCGTACCGTCCTCTATCAGGCCTGTCTGGATCTCTTTCATCATGTTGATCAAGGTAATCCTGTCTGTTGTCAGGGGACACTGGGTGTAAGATTCACCGGCAAACACAACGATACCTATTCGGTCAGTGGGACGTTCGGCAATAAACTGGATGGCAATATCTTTGGCAGCCGCAATCCGGTCCGGCTGAAAATCTCTTGCCAGCATGGAAGTAGATACATCCATTGCCAGAACAATATCGATCCCTTCCGTAGAAGTTGTCTCAAAATCGGAAGAAGAGCGGGGACGCGCCATGGCAAGAATGAGTGCCGCCAGGGTTACAAGTCGCAAAATAAATGGAATGTGCCTGAGTATCTTTCTCCAGGAACTTTTATCTTCTATGAAAGGTTGCAGGGAAGAAACCTGCAGGGAAGGTGTCTGCTTCCCTTTCAATTCCCGGTAAAGGTACCAGCCTGCAAACGGTATTAGCAGGATGAGCAGGTACAGTAATTTTGGATATTCAAAAAACATAACGGTACATTAATCTTCTTGTTCTTCTTCCGGTTGGGCCGTTTGGGTGACAAATTCCACCGCCTGGTTCAGCGATGTTTCATTTTCAGTATCTGAAGGGGTGTATTTGGCAAATTTGGCAAGATCACCCGTACGTAACATCTCATTAAGGATTCCCAGGATTCCCTCATTCAATAAAGGATCTGAGGCCGCCTTCTTATGCAGGGATCCCATCATTTCGGCAGATGTCTGTTCCATCGCCTGAATGCCCCATCTGTCGCGCAGATAAATGCGCACAGTATCTGTCAAAACGGTATAGTACTGTTTCACGTTCTGCTTTTTCCACAATTCCTGTTTTCTTATGGTTTCAAGGGCTTTCAGGGCTGCAACATGCGGCGGGTCCTTGGGGCGGGACAGTCCGAAAACGGGTAGGTTCTTCTTGCGCCTTTTTACGATCCGGATTACCAGCCATATCATTCCGGCAAGAGCCGCCAACAGGGCAACTACCATAAGGACCTCTTCCCATGTAACCGGATAACGCATCTGGGGTTTGAGCCCGAATGCCTGAAAAGAAGTTGTGTCAACCTGAATGGTATTGACATACAGCCGGGGACCTTCATACCATAAGGTATCCACGGTGCCGTCGGGCTTTCGCAAATACAGGGGCATGTCAGGCAAACGATAAGACCCGCTGTCAAACGAGGTAAGCAGGATGCGTGCCTTTAAGGACTCCAGGTGTTTTTTTCTGTACACCGAATCCAGAAGTATGGGAGATAAGGCCTCCACACCTTCTGTGATCAAATGCGGCACCTCCGCAAAATCCATGGTCTCTATCCCGGCAATTTCACCGGTGTTTTGGGGCAGGATCATGGTCCACCAGACCTGGTCTCCAATTAATATACTGTCTTTGTCCAGGGCAGATTCCCTCAACTGATCTTTATCATGTTCAGGAACTGTCTGCATTTGTTGCCCGGATATAATATTAGGCAATTGCAGAAAAACCCATACAAGAACTATGATCTTTCTTAATCCTAAACCGTACATAATCAGGCCCTGCTTTTAAACAAACGGATCAGCGGTTGTACATAATCCTGATCCGTTGCAATTTTTACATGATCTACATGATACTTATTCAGGACGGATTTGAGATTGTCCTGGCTGTTGTTGTACCAACGGGCATAATTTTCCCGCACCTTTTTTCCGGATGTGTCTATCCATTGTTCACGTCCGGTTTCAGCATCGGCCATTCTAACAAGCCCTACATCGGGCAATGAAGTTTCCCGAGGGTCATAGATCTGTATTGCAGCCAGATCGTGTTTGTTTACGGCAATCTTGAGTGCTTCTTCAAAACGTGGTTTTTGCATATTGTCAATATCCATCATGTCCGAAAGCAGAAAGGCCGTACATCTTTTCTTTATGGCATTTGTCAGAAAACGAAGGGCTTCAGAGATGTCTGTCTGACGACTTAGCGGCTCATATTCAAGCATTTCCCGTATAATGTGTAACAAGTGGGAACGACCTTTTTTGGGAGGAATGAATTTCTCGACTTTGTCACTGAAGAACAAAGCTCCTACTTTATCATTATTAATGGACGCCGAAAAGCTGAGCACGGCGGCCACCTCGGCCAAAAGATCTTTTTTGAGTTTTTTCCGGGTTCCGAACCAGCGCGATCCGCTGACATCCACAAGAAGCACAACGGTCAACTCGCGTTCTTCTTCAAAGACTTTTATATAAGGAGCATTCATTCTGGCAGTGACGTTCCAGTCCATATTCCTGACATCATCACCGTACCCGTATTCCCTGACCTCGCTGAAAGCCATTCCCCGGCCTTTAAATGCCGAGTGGTATTCTCCGGCAAAGATTTGTCGGGAAAGACCCCTTGTTTTGATCTCGATCTTCCTTACATTTTTGAGCAAATCGTTTGACATGGCAAGCAATTAAGGAACTTCAACGGCATTAATAATGGATGTGATGATATTTTCCGAAACAATGTTTTCGGCTTCGGCTTCGTAAGTAAGTCCGATTCTGTGACGCAACACCTCATAGGCCACGGCACGAACGTCCTCGGGTATTACATAGCCCCTACGGCGGATAAAAGCATAAGCCTTTGCCGCTATAGCCAGGGAAATACTGGCCCGGGGAGAAGCGCCGTATGAAATAAGAGGGATCAGGTCTTTCAGGTTGTATTGATCGGGTTTCCTTGTAGCAAAAACCAAATCAACCACATAACGTTCAATTTTTTCATCCATATATACTTCCCTGACAACATCCCTTGCTTTACGGATGTCTGCCGGTTTTATTACCTGGGAAGCCGTGGGAAATTCTCCCGTATTGTTCATACGGATAATCATTTTTTCTTCCTCTTTTGCGGGATAATCCACAAGTACTTTTAACATAAAACGGTCTACCTGGGCTTCGGGCAAAGGATAAGTCCCTTCCTGTTCAATGGGATTCTGGGTGGCCAGAACCAGAAACGGTTCGGGCAACGGGAATGTATGTTCACCAATGGTAACCTGCCTTTCCTGCATGGCTTCCAAAAGGGCGGATTGTACTTTTGCAGGGGACCGGTTGATTTCGTCTGCCAAAATAAAGTTTGCGAAAACGGGGCCTTTTTTAACCTGGAATTCTTCTGTACGCTGGCTATAGATCAATGTGCCTATCAAATCGGCAGGCAATAAATCAGGCGTGAATTGAATACGACTGAATTTGGCATCTACCACACTTGCCAACGTTCTGATAGCCAGTGTTTTTGCCAATCCTGGAACCCCTTCCAGCAATATGTGTCCGTTAGCCAGAAGCCCTATAAGAAGGTTTTCTATAAGTTGTTTCTGTCCAACGATCACTTTTCCCATTTCCAGGGTAAGGATATCCACAAAAGCACTTTCCCTCTGGATTCGTTCATTCAGCTCTTTAATGTTTACGGTTTCCATACAAAGATATTTTCAATACGGTTAAGGTTTTTTCATTTATATTTGTCAAAGATACATCCTTTATGCGGTATTTTGTCCATTTATCTTTTAACGGCACGCATTACCACGGCTGGCAAATTCAAAAAAACGCACCTTCGGTGCAAGCCTCTCTGGAAGATGCTCTTAGCCGTATTCTGGGTGAACCTCTTACGGTCACCGGATGCGGACGCACCGACACCGGCGTTCATGCCAGGGATTTCCGCGCTCATTTTAATTACTCGGGGAATCCCCTCAGGTGTGAAGGTTTAGCTTACAAAGTTAATGCCATATTACCCCATGATATTTATGTATATGACATTTTGCCCGTTCCCGGGAATCTTCATGCTCGTTTTCATGCAGTGAGCCGGACGTATCGTTATTTTATACGCAGAAACAAAGAACCTTTCCTGGAGTCTCTCACGGCTGCTCCCGGAACGTATTCGCCCCTTCTTCCGGATATTGACCTGATGAACAAAGCGGCAGAATTGTTGCTGGGAACGCATGATTTTACGAGCTTTTCCAAATTACATTCCCAAACACGCACAAATATATGCACCATTACCGAAGCATACTGGTTCAGTATGGATTTGGAGATGGGTGCTTCTCCTTTATGGGTTTTTCAGGTAACGGCAGACCGTTTTCTCAGGAATATGGTACGTTGTATAGTGGGATCTTTACTGGAAGTAGGAAAAGGTAAAAAACCCGTGGAATGGATTTTGCAATTGCTGGAAGAAAAAAACCGTTCCCTGGCAGGTCATTCCGTTCCCCCTGAAGGGCTGTTCCTTTGGAAAGTAAATTATGACAAACTTAAAACAGTAAATTAATATGTTGCAAATCGTACTTCAAACAGAGGCCGTTGCTGAAGCCTCGTCCTCTATTTCCTTATTGTCAATGGCTGCCAAAGGCGGGTGGCTTATGATCGTTCTGCTGGCATTATCGGTAGTAGCCGTATACATTTTCGGAGAACGTCTTGTGGTATTGCGCAAAGCCGCCAAGGTTGACCAGAATTTCATGAACAATATCAAGGAATATATATACGACGGAAAAGTACAGTCCGCCATACATTTATGCGAAAGTCAGAATACCATAACAGCCCGTTTGATTGCTAAGGGGTTACATAATATCGGACGTCCTCTGACAGATATCAAATCGGCCATTGAAAACGTGGGAAGCATTGAAGTTGCCCGGCTTGAAAAGGGATTGCCCGTGCTGGCCTCAGTGGCCGGCGGAGCTCCCATGGTGGGATTCCTGGGGACAGTCATTGGGATGATAAAAGCTTTCTACAACATGTCCATGGCCGGCAATAATATTGACATAACCTTGCTTTCGGAAGGAATTTACATTGCTATGGTAACAACCGTGGCCGGTTTGATAATCGGAATTCCTGCCTATTTTGCCTACAATTACCTGTCCTCACGCATAGGGTCCATTGTAAACAATATGGAAAAACACACCCTAGACTTTCTGGACCTGCTGCAGGAACCGCTTAAATAAGATCAATCCATGGCCATAAGAAGAAATACAAAAGTTGAACCCACATTTACGATGTCTTCCATGACAGACATTGTATTCCTGCTATTGATCTTTTTCCTGGTAACTTCCACCTTGATCAATCCCAATGCGTTAAAGTTATTACTGCCAAAAAGCACCAACCAAATATCGGCAAAGGCCCAGGTAAGTGTATCCATTAAACACTATCCCCAGGCAGGAACTTTTTCTTACCATATCAACGGAAACCACCGGGCCGTTGCTTTTAGCGAGATCGAACCGCAATTACAGGAATTTCTTCAAAACAGTGATGATCCCACTGTTTCGCTGTACGTAGATAAATCCGTACCTATGGAACAGGTAGTACAGGTAATGAATATTGCCAAACGCAATCAGTACAAAGTAATATTGGCAACATCTCCTGAATAAAGTCAACTTTTCAATCAAATGAAAGAATACCGGGGAAATAAAACAGGCTTTCTGCTGACTGCAGGGTTCCACCTGTTGTTGGGGGCTGTCCTGCTGGCAGCCGGTTTACGGTATGATCCTCCGGAAAAAGACAACCAGTTAAGCATAGAAATTGAACTGGAAGAGGAACTGCCTCCAGAACCTGTTCGTATTATAGCCGAACAGGGATCACAACCACGTTCTCCGGAACCGATCCCCGAAAAAGAGCCGGAACTTGTACAACAGGCTGTCGTCCCGGAAGAAGTTGAAGGAATACAACGAACACGGGAGAGCACTGTGGGAGAAACGGGAGATGTAGAGGTACAAGACCCCGAGCCGCCTGCGATAAACGAAAGAGCATTGTATAGAAGCCGGGACACAGACACCCTTGCCGGAGAACAAACAGGAATGCGAACAGACATGGAACGTCAGGCAGGACACGCGGCCGGAAATACCCAGACGGGGAACCCCGCAGGACAGCCTACAGCCCAGCTTGAAGGAAGAACGGTTATAGGAAAACTGCCGTTACCCGAATATTCAGAAAACCTGTCCGGAAAAGTAGTCGTTAAAATTCGGGTAGATACCTACGGCCAGGTTACTTCAGCAATTCCCGGAATTGAAGGCACGACTGTCCAGAACAGAACTCTTTGGGAAGCTGCCCGTAAAGCGGCAATGGAAGCGCGTTTTAACGTAAGTGGCTCGGCTCCTGCGATTCAGGAAGGAAGAATAACGTATATATTCACGTTGAAATAATACCTATTCGTAGCGAAGCGCTTCAATAGGATCCAACCTGCTGGCACGAACGGCAGGAATATATCCGGATAATATACTGACCACAAAACAGACTCCCACACCCAGCAGCATCCATAACCAGGGAATGACAAAAGGCGTTTTCATTCCCAGTGACGTCAGATTTCCCGCCAGAATCCCCAGAACAATTCCTCCGACGCCTCCCAGCTGTCCTATTACAATGGCTTCAAAAAGAAATTGTTGTTTGATCACCCTGGATGTTGCTCCCATGGCTTTTCGTGTTCCTATTTCACGGGTACGTTCATTTACTGAAACCAGCATGATATTCATCAAACCCACTGCTGCACCCAATAATGTTATAAGACCAATGATTACAGCTACGATGGTAACAATCCGCATGGTTTCCATGGATCGTTCCAGCATATCTTCGCTTCTGTCTACACGGAAATCGGTTTCATCTGTAGGAGAAAGGCGCCGCACAGTACGGAAGAGAATCTCGGCTTCTTCATAAGCATTTTGACTATTCTGTCCTTCCAGAGGCTGTATTTTTATCTGAAAATTCATGTCATCGCCTCCGTATACGCTTCTGGCATTGCCCAGAGGAATGAATATTTGCTTATCTGCCCCGCCTCCAAAAGCTGCTCCTTTTGATTTCAACACACCTATTACCTGGTAACGTCTTCCGTCTACGTTCAAAAATTCGCCTATGGGATCCTGATCCCCGAATAAAGACATCAGGCCGTAACCAATGACTGTAACAAACCCCGAAGAACTCATTTCAAAAGTTGAAAAAAGACGTCCCTCGGACAATTCCAATGCATTTACCGGAAAATAATCCGGATTTGCCCCTATGATGGTGATATCCGGATTGGTTTTTTCAGAGCCGTAACTTGCCTCCATCATACCTGCAGCAGTAGCATATACCGCAATACGTGAAGGTACGTTGTAAGACTGGGTAAAAGCCATTGCCTGTTGATAAGTGATAGCCGGTTTGTTTCTAATCCGGCGGCGGATTTCCGAAGATTGACCTCTTAAAGACTGCGAGCGTATAGTAATGGTACTGGCTCCCATTCTGTTGAAACTATCGGTAACCGATCCTTTGATGGCATCAATGGCTGTAAGTATGCCTACAAGGGCCATTATCCCCACGGCTATCATCATTATAGTTAGTATGGAGCGGAGTTTATTTGTCTTAACCGCTGTCAGAGAAACACTTAAATTTTCCCGGAATAATGGGGAGAAACGCAGAAAGGCCGGATACTTCATGATGCAATATTAAGAATTTTCACGTACATTTGCGGCTCAAATCATAAAAATAATGCAAACTAAAGACAGTTCTCCCGATCAGGGAGAGAATCAACGTTCCAAAAGGGAGCGTATCAGCAGCCGTTCTGAAGGGGAAAGATCCCCCGAGAGGTCCCGCCGTGAGGGCGGTTACGGCCATGACAGACCTCGCCGTGAAGGCGGGTATCAATCCGACAGACCTCGCCGTGAAGGCGGGTATCAATCCGACAGACCGCGCCGTGAAGGCGGGTATCAATCCGACAGACCGCGCCGTGAAGGCGGGTATCAATCCGACAGACCGCGCCGCGAAGGCGGGTACCAATCCGACAGACCGCGCCGTGAAGGCGGGTACCAATCTGACAGACCACGCCGCGAAGGCGGGTACCAATCCGACAGACCGCGCCGTGAAGGCGGGTACCAATCTGACAGACCACGCCGCGAAGGCGGGTACCAATCCGACA
>JAAYYL010000162.1 GCA_012515395.1 Bacteroidales bacterium | reverse complement strand
CCCAAATTTTTGGAACGCTTGTTTGAACAGGATGTTCCTGAAATTTACGACGGGCTGATCACCATCAAAAAAATTGTCCGTATACCCGGTGAACGTGCCAAAGTTGCCGTTGAATCTTACGATGACCGTATTGATCCCGTAGGTGCCTGTGTAGGAGTCAAAGGATCCAGGATACACGGAATAGTCCGGGAGCTGAGAAACGAAAACATTGACATCATCAACTGGACAACCAATCCCCAGTTATTGATCCAAAGAGCCCTGAGTCCCGCCAAAATATCCTCCATCAAGATCAACGAAGAAGACAAAAGGGTTGGTGTCTATCTTAAACCCAATGAAGTTTCACTTGCCATCGGGAAAGGAGGTTCAAATATAAAACTGGCCGGCATGCTCATCGGTTATGAAATTGATGTTTTCCGTGAAGTGGATGAAGACGAGGAAGATGTGATGCTGGATGAGTTTAACGATGAAATCGATCAGTGGATTATTGATTCGCTCAAGCAAATCGGCTGTGATACCGCAAAAAGTGTTCTGGCCATCCCCATTCCCGAACTTGTCAGACGGGCAGACCTTGAAGAAGAGACTGTTGCGGAAGTGATACGCATTCTCAGGGCTGAATTTGAAAACGATACAAAAGAATAAGGAGAGTATATGTCGGAAAAACAAGGTATTCGAATTAGCAAAGTAGTTAAGGAGTTTAATATTGGGATAGGTACTTTGACCGATTTTCTTAAGAAAAAAGGAATTGAGGTTGATGCTTCACCAAACAGTAAGATCTCCGAAGAAGCCTATGCACTTGTTGAAAAGGAATTCAATAAGGAATTGCAACTTAAGGAAGAATCCAAAAAGATCATACTGAAAGTCAAAGAAGCCACAGCTGAAGACCAACCTGTGCACGAACATGCACCTGAACCTGCCCCCGTTCCAACGCCCAAACCGGCAGCCACACCGGAACCGAAGCCTGCCCCAACACCGGCTCCGGCACCAAAACCTGCTCCTGCACCTGAGCCAACGCCTGAGCCAACACCTAAGCCGACGCCTAAGCCGATACCGGAACCTGCGCCCAAACCCACTCCGGAACCTGTCCCTGCACCTGCCCCGACAACTGCCCCTGCAGCTGTTGAACCGGAAATTCCAGAAAAAAACACGGAACCCACATCTGAAAAGGGGCCGACAGTCGTCGGCAAGATCGATCTGGATCAATTCCGCAAAACAAAGGAAAAGAAAGCCGAGGTGGTGGAAAAACGCTCGGAAAAAGAGAAACCGACTCCCAAAACTGAACCCGGTAGACCAAAGTCTGCCCCGGAAAAGAAACCGGCTCCGGCTCCCCAGCCCAAACCCGCTGCGCCCGAGCATATAGAAACCGAATTTGAAAAACTGGCAGGGCCCAAGATTACCGGGCAAATTGACCTTTCCCAGTTTGACAGAAAGAAATCAACGGAAGACAAAGACAAATCCAAACCAGCCGATAAACACAAAGGAAAGCGTGAGAGAATTCAAAAGCCGCACAGGGAACGCGTAGATGTCAATAAAGTGACACCCAAAAAGGCAGACAACGGAGGAAGAGGCAAAAGTCGCGGCAAAGAACGGTTCAAACCCATCCATGTGGAAATTGATGAAGATGCCATTCAGAAACAAATAAAGGAAACCTATGCCCGTATGACCGAGGGCAAAGGCAAGACAAAAGGATCCAAACACCGCAGGGAAAAAAGAGAGATCGTAAGCCAGCGTATGGCTGAAGAACAGGAACGTATAGAACAGGAAAGCACCGTTCTGAGAGTTACCGAATTTGTGACGGTCAATGAACTGGCTACCCTAATGAACGTTCCCGTAGTTAAAGTCATAGACGCATGCATGAACCTGGGACTGATGGTTTCCATTAACCAGCGTTTGGATGCAGAAGCCATGGAACTGGTTGCGGAAGAATTCGGATTTAAGGTGGACTTTGTGACCGCGGATCTGCAGGAGACTATCCAGGAAGAAGAAGATGATCCCGCCGATCTGAGTGAAAGACCTCCTATCGTTACGGTCATGGGGCATGTTGACCACGGAAAGACCTCGCTGCTGGACTACATTCGCGATGCCAACGTTATTGCCGGAGAGGCCGGCGGAATAACCCAACATATAGGTGCCTACAGTGTTCGTCTTGATAACGGACGCCTGATCACCTTTTTGGACACACCGGGACACGAGGCTTTTACAGCCATGAGGGCACGCGGAGCCAAAGTGACCGATATGGCCATCATCATCATTGCAGCCGATGATGCCATTATGCCACAAACAAGAGAAGCAATCAACCACGCTTCCGCGGCAGGAGTTCCCATGATATTTGCGATAAACAAAATTGACAAAACAGGTGCCAATCCTGAAAGAATAAGGGAACAGCTGGCAAACATGAACATCCTTGTAGAAGATTGGGGCGGGAAATACCAATGCCAGGAAATCTCGGCAAAACAAGGAACGAATGTGGATAAGCTTCTGGAAAAAGTACTTCTGGAGGCTGACTTGCTGGAATTGCGCGCAAATCCCAATAAAAAAGCCTCGGGTACGATCATTGAATCTTCATTGGATAAAGGCCGTGGATACCTGGCAACCATACTGGTTCAGAACGGAACGTTACACCAGGGCGATGTGCTTCTGAGCGGTTGCTGTTCAGGGAAAGTGCGCGCCATGTACAACGAAAGAGGCCAGAAGATTACACAGGCCGGGCCGGCCACTCCCGCTTCTGTGCTGGGCCTGAACGGAGCACCTCCCGCAGGTGAACTGTTTTCGGCTATGGAAGACGAGAAAGAAGCCCGCGAACTTGCCGGCAAGAGAGAGCAACTCATGCGTATACAAGGTCTGAAAACCCAGAAACACATAACTCTGGAAGAAATCGGAAGGCGGATAGCCGTTGGAAATTTCCAGGAATTGAATATTATTGTCAAAGCCGATGTGGACGGATCCATAGAAGCACTTTCAGATTCTCTGATTAAACTTTCCACGGAGGAGGTTCAGGTGAATGTGATCCATAAAGCCGTCGGAGGCATCTCGGAATCGGATGTGCTTCTGGCTACTGCTTCCAATGCTATTATCATAGGGTTCCAGGTGCGGCCCTCCTCCTCGGCACGTAAACTTGCAGAAAAGGAAGAAATTGAGATCCGTCTCTATTCAGTGATCTACGATGCCATTGATGAGGTCAAAAAAGGAATAGAGGGGATGCTGGCTCCCGAAGAAAAAGAAGATATAACGGCAACTGTTGAAGTAAGGGAGACCTTTAAAATATCCAAAGTTGGGACAATTGCCGGATGTATGGTCAAAGAAGGGAAGATTACCCGAAATGCCAAAGTGCGTATCATCAGGGACGGTATAGTAATCTATACCGGAACACTCGGCTCCCTCAAGCGATTTAAAGACGATGTGAAAGAAGTGCAGGCCGGTTATGACTGCGGTTTGAACATAGACGGATACAACGATATCAAAGTAGGAGACATCGTAGAAGCCTATACGATCACGGAAGTTAAGAGAAAACTTTGATCAATAACGTTCCCGGGTAAACCAGAATCCTTTCCTGAGAAGGAAAATCAATAACAAAAGCAAAGCAACAAAAACCTGTGTTCTCAATCGTGTGTGAATACGGGTTTTTGCTATGACCATTTCCGGGTCTTCGTTTACCAGATCCTCCCACCTTTCCGGTGAGGGAAAATCACGGAATCCGAATTTTGCCAGTACAACACCTTTTTTCATCACCATCAAACCGGGTGTGGACCGTATCATGGTTAACAGTGTTTTTTGATCGGCCAAATATACCGGCATTTCCAATCCGTTTTTCTGCAAAATGTTAATAATGGTATCTGCAGGCAATGCACTTATAGCGTAATAAGGCCGGTTGATTTCCCTGCTTTCTGCTACCAGCGGTTCCAATTTTTGGAGTGTCTCAGTGTTCAGATTGTTTCCGGACGTGATCAACAAAACCAGGGCCGTACCTTCCTGAGAGAGTATGGAATCAGTTAATGAATTCCCGTAAATGTCACGGACCGAGAAATCCGTAATTTTATGGCGTTTCCCGGTTCTGATTTCTCTTGTCCTGCTGTCAACGAACGTCCATGTACTATCGGGAAGCGAATCGGCACTAAATATTCCTTTTTTGCCTTGACGACTGTATATCAGTTCCGTACGGTATATATATTCGGGATTCTTCCTGGCTTCTTCCAACAGAGCTCCAATATCATTACCCGGTCTGAAACCGCGAAAATCCACGGGGGGCAAATGCCTGTAACTGTATATTGATATTCCTGTGACAATCAAAGCAAAAAACAAGCATACAGGCCATTCGGCTACGCCGCGGGCAACCGGTGCCGTTCTGTTTCTTTGCAAAAACAGAATCAGTGAAAACGGCCAGAAAATCAAATTCTTAAAAAAAGTTTGCCAGTTGGATAACTTGACCGCATCTCCAAAACACCCGCAATCCTGTACGGGATCAAAAATTGCCAGCCAGAGGGTCAGCAATGTAAAAAAGGACATGAACAAAAACATTCCCCAGGCAGCCGTTCGTTTTCTGAAATCAAGCAAGACCATCACCCCAAGAACAAATTCAAGCGTTGAAAGCATGATTCCGGCAGGTAAAGAGAGAGGGGTAAGAAAACCCACGCCAAAGGCATTGAAATACTCGGCAAAAACCAAAGCAGATCCCACGGGGTCAACAGCTTTCACAAATCCCGAGAAAACGAAAAGTAATCCAAGAAGCAAGCGGGCTAATTTTCTCATGGAAGAAACGTTTCTATTCGGCTGAAAATTACTTTCCAGTGCGCCATATTGCCATATTCGTCATTACACGGTATGATCCTGAACGATTCGTCCATAGCGGCCTGTTGCAGGTATATTTCACGTACCGTTTGCTGAAAGGCTACGGAAGCTTCGTGTATATCATTTTTGCCTTCCAGATAGGATCGGTCTTCTCCTTTTCTTGGAGATTCCAGATTTTCTTTAATAAATGACAATGGAACATCAAGAAAAAGATTGATATCGGGGCGAGGTATTCCAAAATGTTCGTATTCCATCTGTAGAATCCAATTTCTAAGGCGCATTCTTTCTTCATCACCGGGCAATTTCGCACATTGGAAGGCAATGTTGGAATAGACGTATCTGTCCAGTAAAACAATATTCCCGGCATCCAGCCATTTACGGATATCGGCAGACATTTCAAAGCGATTGCCGGCAAAAAGAAGAGATACCAGGTAAGGATCCACTGTATCAATGGCACCGCAATCTCCCCGTAGAAAACGTGCGATCAATGTTCCGTACACGGGGGTCCGGTAATAGGGAAAATGCATGTAATTCACGGCCTGTCTGCGTTCTTTGAAGTACGCCTGCATGGCTCTTAACTGGGTGGATTTACCGGCTCCGTCCAAACCTTCCAATACGATCAACATAATACAAAATTACATAAAAATCCCGTCTCTCATTTTTTATTATTTTTGTTTTATGAATATTACTTTTCCGGCTGTTATGGGAGTTGTAAATTGCACTCCCGATTCTTTTTTCTCCGGATCCCGGGCAAACGGACCGCTTGAAGCTCTGAATATGATAGAGAAGCATTTGCAGGAAGGTGCAGATATCGTGGATATTGGGGCCTGTTCTACCAGGCCCGGAGCGGAGTGGCCTGACGAAAATGAAGAATGGAAAAGGTTGGAACCGGTTCTGGAACAGGTTAGGAAACATTATCCCGATACTGTTTTTTCTTTGGATACTTTCAGGCCCGGGATCGTGGAAAAATCAGCGCCTTTATTGGGACATTTCCTGGTTAACGACATATTTGCAGGCAAATTCGATAAAGCCATGCTGCCTTTGATTTCCGGTTTGAAGCTTCCATGGATTGCTATGCACCGGGAACCTTACCGGGGCCCGGCGGAAATTACCCGGTTTTTCATAAATGTGGCAGAACTGGCTGATAAATACGGAATAAACGAGTTTATGCTGGATCCGGGATTTGGATTCAATAAAGATGTTGACCAGAATTTTGAAGTTATTGCATCCCTCCCCTCATTGGTACCGAAAAACGACTCGGGAAACCCTGTTGCCCCGCTTCTGGCAGGCATTTCCAGGAAAAGACTTACTTATGTACCACTCGGCACAACCCCGGAAAATGCACTTCTCAGCACGCAGGCGCTTCATCTTCACTTGCTTTTCAAGGGGGTATCGGTATTGCGGGTTCATGACGTGGCTCAGGCCCGTCAAATGATCACTCTCTACAGAAAAATGAGTACCTTTGTTAATTAATCAAATATCTTTTTTATGGAATTCAATCCTTTGCTTGCCATATCTCCTGTTGACGGGAGGTACTATGCACAGACTGCACCCCTGAATCAGTATTTTTCGGAATTTGCACTTATCCGTTACCGGCTGCAGGTAGAAGTTGAATATTTTATCGCCCTTTGCAAAATTCCACTTCCCCAACTCCGTGACGTTGACTCCCGCTGGTACCCCATATTGCGGAATGTGTACAGAAATTTTTCAATAACGGACGCAAAGGTTATCAAGGCACAGGAAAAAGTGACCAATCATGATGTGAAATCCGTGGAATATTTCCTGAAAAACAAAATGAGAGCATTGGGGCTTGAAAAGTATTGTGAATTCATTCATTTTGGACTTACTTCACAAGACATCAACAATACAGCTGTTCCTTTGAGTCTGAAACACGGGATACAAAAAGAATACTTACCCGTATTGAACAAGACCCTGGAAATGTTGGATGAAAAAGCGAACGAATGGGGACCTGTGGTGATGCTGGCACACACGCACGGACAACCGGCCTCTCCTACCCGTCTTGGGAAAGAACTCCGTATTTTCCAGGTTCGCCTGGAAGAACAGATCAAGAGTCTGGAACAAATCCCGTTTGCTGCAAAATTCGGAGGCTCCACAGGCAATTTCAATGCACACAATGTAGCTTATCCTCAAATAGACTGGCATCGGTTTGCAAACAAATTCGTCTCTGTGAATCTGGGACTTTACCGGTCTTTCCCGACTACACAGATTGAACATTACGACCATATTGCCGCCCTCTGTCATAACCTGAGCCGGATAAACACAATCTGCATTGACCTGTGCCGGGACATGTGGTCTTACATATCCATGAATTATTTCAAACAACATATAAAAGATAAGGAAATCGGTTCTTCGGCCATGCCGCATAAGATCAATCCAATAGATTTTGAAAATGCAGAAGGTAATTTTGGAGTAGCCAATGCCATTTTTGGACACCTGGCAGCTAAATTACCCATATCACGTCTTCAAAGGGATTTGACAGACTCAACCGTAATGCGTAATCTGGGTGTTCCCCTGGCACATACGCTCCTGGCCATGAAATCATTACAAAAGGGGTTCGCAAAATTACTGCTGAACCGTTCCGCCATAGAAAAGGATATAGAAGATAACTGGGCTATCATCTCCGAGGCCATCCAGACCATCCTCAGACGGGAAAATTATCCCCAGCCTTATGAAACATTGAAAGAACTTACCCGGACCAATATGCATATTGACAAAGAATACCTGCATGCATTCATTCGCAGTCTGGATATAAACCAGGAAGTGAAAGACGAATTGTTGCAGATAACACCTTCAAATTACACGGGTCAATAATTGTTACAAACATGAAAAAATGTTCCCTGCTTCTCATTTGCCTGGGTTTTGTTCTAACATCCCGGGCACAATCTGTTTCCTACGAAGATCATTTTACCGGAGAACGGCTTCGCATTGATCTGGTATTCACCGGAAATGCCACTTTTCAGGATGTGTTCTTGCTCTCTTTGCATAAAGAATCCGCGTGGTCCGGTCCCAAAACACGTCTGATTGCACCTTTTACATACGGAGAATATCAATATAAGATCTATTCAAAACAAGGAGATTTGATCTTTTCCAAAGGGTTTAATTCCTTGTTTATGGAATGGAGAACCACACGGGAAGCAACTCTGAGGGATATGGCTTACAATACGTCTTTATGGATACCTTGCCCTAAAGATACTGTTTATTGCGAGGTATACGAAAGGATCCCCAAAGACGGAACATATCAGGCTATGAAAAAATTCCTGATAGATCCTTCGGATTGCCTGATTTCAAAAGAACAACCGTGTTGTCAGGCTGAAATACTGCAGGATAACGGCCCGCTGGAAAATAAAGTGGATCTTTTATTTGTTGCAGAAGGTTATCGCCCGGCAGAAATGGAAAAATTCAAAAGGGACGCGGCTCGTTTTACCGAATACCTGTTTGAATACGAGCCATTCCGTACACGCAGAGACGATTTCAACATATGGATACTTCCGCTTGTGTCTGAAGATTCCGGTCCCGACATACCCCGTTTTGACGTTTGGAACAAAACGGTACTGGGCAGTTCCTTTGACACGTTTTATACAGACCGCTACTTGACTGTTCCCGATCAAAGGCCGTTGGCAAAGGCTGTCTCCGGGGCTCCGTTCGATGCCATATTTGTAATAGTGAATGCAAAAACATACGGAGGCGGAGGTATCTATAATTATTACGGACTGGGCACCTCCGACAATGCTTTAAGCAAAGAAGTCTTTGTCCACGAATTCGGTCACAGTTTTGCAGGCCTTGCAGATGAATATTACAATTCTGAAGTAGCTTACATCAATATGTATCCGGAAGGCGTTGAGCCGTGGGAACCCAACATCACCACATTGATGGATTTTGAATCCAAATGGAAGGACATGATGGAGGTAGAAGGTGTTGGATTGTACGAGGGAGCTGCATACGTGCCCAAAGGCATATACCGTCCCGCTCCGGATTGCAGGATGCACACCAATAAAGCCCCTGCTTTCTGCCCGGTCTGTCAAAGAGCCATTGATAGAATGATAGATTATTATACAAAATGAAATACCGCTATTTCCTGTTCGATCTTGACAACACGTTGTGGGACTTTGATGCCAATGCGAAGGAATGTATTGCCGTACTCATCAAAAGGCATAACCTAACGCAATTCCTGCCGGATCCGGATGCCTTTTACAAAACGTACAAAACCAACAACCAAAAGCTCTGGGCCATGTACGAAGCAGGAGAGATCACCCAGCAAAAACTCCGTGATGTCAGGTTCGCCATTTCTTTGCGGGAAGCGGGAGTTCCCGACCCTGACCAGTGGGGACCTGTTTTTGGCGAGCAATACCTGGAGCTGATGCCTTCCATGACACGTCTAATGCCCAATGCACTGAGCGTCTTGGAGTATTTAAGCGAAAAAGGGTGTGAAATGGCGCTCATTACCAACGGTTTTAAACAAGTCCAATACGACAAAATCCGCAACAGCGGACTGGATACGTTTTTCAAAAACAGGGTGTTTATTTCCGAAGAAGTAGGATACCACAAACCCCATCCAAAAATGTTTACCGCCGCCATAACCTCTATCAACGGCAAGAAAAAGGAAACTTTGATGGTTGGAGATAATTTTGAGACGGATATTGAAGGAGCTCAGGTTTTTGGGATAGACCAGTATTATTATAATCCGGCCGAAAAACCTTGTGACGGTTCACCTACTTATACGGGAAAAGACCTGCGTGATCTGATGGACCTGGTGTAATGATAAAGACATCTTCGTCAGGTTTGTGAAAATAGTATTTTTCACGTGCGAATTTTTCCAGGGAATCTTTGTTGGATTGTAATTCACGCAGATTTCTTTCTGTTTGATGTATCTTTTCTTTATAGTATCTTTGTTGGGATTTATTTTCGGAGTATTCACGCAATGCGCGGACCCAGCCTGTTAGGCTGTTATTGTCAAAAAACAGTATCCAGACAATGAAAATGAACGTTACAATAAAATACCTGTTCCTTATGACGGCAAGGAAACGGTCGTATTTGAAACGTGTGCGCATAGGGTTTGAATTTCCACAAATATAACAGGATTTTCTTTATGCAACCAACATTGATCATCATGGCTGCCGGGATGGGCAGTCGCTACGGAGGGCTAAAACAACTTGACGGACTGGGTCCCAACGGGGAAACAATTATGGATTATTCCATATACGATGCCTTGAAATCAGGATTCGGAAAAGTTGTTTTTGTTATACGTGAATCTTTCCGGGAAGAATTCGACCGTGTATGTGTTTCCCGCTACGGCAATAATTTCCCGTTTGAATTTATTACCCAGGAACTGGATGACATCCCAGCACCTTTCATTGCTCCGCCTGAACGAGAGAAACCCTGGGGAACCGGCCATGCATTGCTCACGACAGCTAAATGCGTCAATGAACCTTTTGGGATCATTAATGCCGATGATTTTTACGGCCGGGACGCATTCCGGGTGCTGGGCCGTTTCCTCTCCCGCAATGACCTCACTCCCGGCTCTTACGCCATGGTTGGTTACCGTCTGGAAAATACACTTTCGCCTTCCGGCCCTGTATCAAGAGGTATATGCCAACACGATGCCGATGAACTCCTCACCGATGTTGTAGAACGCTTTAAAATCCGTAAAGAAAACGACGGAAAGATCTACTGTACAAT
>JAAYYL010000161.1 GCA_012515395.1 Bacteroidales bacterium | reverse complement strand
CCCGGTTGTTCATGCCCCAGGTTACGGAGATGATGGGGATCCCGACTTGTTTGCAGGCTTCAATGTCGCGGGTTTCGTCCCCAATGTAGATCGCTTCTGCCGGAGATATGTTCTTTTTACGGAACATCCGTTTAAAAACCTTGTCTTTTCCGAAAATGCTCTTTCCGCTGTATACAAAATCAAATTCCTGATCCATCCCGTTGTTCTTCAGGAACATGTTGACGTTGGATCTGGAATTGGATGTGATGATGGCCAGTCGGTAGCCTTTGTTCTTAATATCCCAGACGGCTTGAGGGATACCATCAAAGGGTTGTAATTCCGGCATGAGTTCGTGGATCTCTTTTTTGATCCTAAGCATGATCACACCTAATTTCTGAGGTGACATGTTAAACTGTTTCAGCAATTCCTGGGGCCTGCCACCGGCAATGATCTTGGTTTCTTCCGGTGTCAGGGGCTTGCGATCGTATTCCGGTGCGATCCGGTTGTATATATTAACCGCCAGGTCAATCGTATCGGCCAAGGTGCCGTCAAAGTCAAAAAGGATGTATCGTATGTGTTGCACAGTTGCTATTTTGGAAACAAATTTACAACATTGTGGCCAAGAGGTGGAACCTTCCGCGTTAAAAAATTGAGACAATTTGTAATAATTTGAATTTCAATTGTTTAAAAAACAGTCTTTTTAAGATGGGGCAGAAGGTTCCACCTCCTGGCCGGTCGCAAATTTGACCGTGTAATTCTCCAGGGGGATGCCGTCGGTGCTTTTGAAGGCCAGGCCAAGGAAGACCATTTCGTATTTTTTGGCGGGTTCCAGTTCTACTTCCATGATGACAGAGCGGTTGTCGTCTGCATAACGGATCCCGGTAATCTTGGGAAAATAGTCCGGGCCGTTTCTTCCATAAGTCAAGGAATACCCTTTCCCTTCCAGCTCCCGGTCAAAATGCACGGTTATGGTTTTGGTGGCAGGATCCACGTTTTGCGCGTCGTTGGAAAACTCGGCAAAGGAAACAATGTGGGGTCTTTTGGCGTCGAAGGTTCCCTTGTATTTTTCTATATTTTGGGCGTAGTGTTCAAAGGCTTTGGCCATTTGCGGCATGTAGCTTTCAAAAGTGGGGTAGGCGGTTCTCTGTTGTGCGTAGCGGTCAAGTTCTTCTACCAGGTCCTCGATCCAGTAAAAACCTCGAGCCAACTGGTTCAGGGTTTCGTTGGCAACCGCAGCAGGGGTAAAATCGTGGTCTTTCATGTATCTGATGACGGCAGCACGTACCAGGGATTCCTTGAATACCATATGCCACGCGCCGTAGGCTTGTTGTTGCATGAGCGTCCCTACGATCTCGAATATTTTCTCACCGCTTTGAGCAAAGAGTTCCCGGTTCTTGTCTATCAAATGGTTGATGAAGGAATGGTTGAATTCGTGGACCAGGGTAGGGAAATATTCTTCCGCTGTATAAATGGGATCACCTGCCGGATCTGTTTTCCAGGTGCCCATAATGGCGTAGACCTTTCGTTGTCCGTCTGAAAGCTTGATCTGGGGGCCGTAATTGTTGCCTCCGTTCCCAAGGGCGTTTATGATAATGAACTGCTCTTCCGGAGCCTGCCCGTAAAATGCCGGGTACCAGGCAACATCCAGTTTTTCATAGACCGGGGCAAATCGTTCGGAAGCCAGTTGGTAGGTTTGTTCATTGGCCCGGAAGAATTCGGCACTGTTGGTCTCCCGGTAGAAATCCTTGAGCAAATGAGCGAATTCCAGGGCGTTCTCACGACCCCATCGGGCTTCAGGTATTTTGT
>JAAYYL010000160.1 GCA_012515395.1 Bacteroidales bacterium | reverse complement strand
GGAATGGTATTTCTGTCATAAGCTTCATACATACCCGGACTCCAAAAGTCGAAACGTTCCCTGGTTTCTCTTTTAAAAAAATTGAAGGGCAGGGCCGGGGATCCGGCAGTTCCCAATGTAACGGCGCCCACATCCTTTTTCAAATAGGCATAATCATGGAAATTGCTATTGATGTTTGTGTCTATTTGTTTAAATTCCAGTGTGTTAAAATACTCGTCATTAGTCCATGAGATAACTCTTCTGTATAGCAGGGAATCCGGAACAACATATGTTTCAAGGGGATGGAATGTGCTGTTCCATATGGAATCCGCTATGGCTTTATCTTCCCTTCTTTTCTGACGGGCTATTTGACGGAGTTCTTTGGTTGTAAATGTTGCCAGAGAGTCTATCAGGAAAGATCCCAGGCTATCCAACCTGATCAGGCCGGTGCTGTCTGTCTGGTAAATGTACCCCAGGCTGTCCCGAACTTGCATTCCGGCCGAATCGAGTGCCGGAATACGTATGGTGTCCTTCAAGGGCAATCCCAGACTGTCCATAAAAGACATAAGGGAGAGGGTTCTGGCAGAAAAGCTTTTAAGGGAATCGATCACAGGCAGTCCGCTCTGATCAATGATCATAAGGCCCAGACTATCCAATTTATAAAACAATCCTTTTTCGTCTGCAGTAATCCTGAGCGTTGAGTCCAGTGATGGGACACGATATGCTTCTGTGTAAGAAATGTGCAGGCTGTCCATGTAGACTCTGGACAATGAGTCCGGAAGAACGGTTTGCAAAGTGTCGGCGGATACCTTACTGAGTGTGTCAGTCGTTTGACCTGCTGCTTTCCCGAAGGGGAAAAGCAGTATGCCAATTATCAGTATGGTTACCCTTGGATTCATGTTTGTCCGGACTAGATGAGGCGCAAAGCTACAAAAAATATGCCTGTTGCCTGATCGTGTCTTCCAATTGCTTAACGGACAGTGCATCTTTTACCATGACACGTTTATTTTTATCCAAAAGATACAAAGTGGGAATGGCTTTCAAATCGTAGATGGAGCCGTTCCTGATTTCACCGTCCGGGTTATAACTGTGGATCCATTCTGCCGGGAGCTCCGTCAAATTTTCCTGCCATCCTTCCAGGTCCTTGTCGGGATATACCGTCAAAATAACAAGTTTTCGGGTTTCAACCATCTGGTTGATAAGTTCAGAACGGATGATTTCTTCTTTTACCTGATTGCAGGAAGGGCACCCCAGGTTAATAAACATTACCAGGATGTATTCAGCTTCCAGATCATACAAATATTCTACAGAAGACGGGTCGTCTGTATAGGGGAAATTCCTCACGGCACGAACAAAAGAAAAATTACCGGCCTGATCCCCGGGCCGGTTCTTCAAGACCATGTCCAGCATAAATAAGGGTCGCTGTTTTTCAGTGGAATCCAGCAAAGGAGTGGAAACAACCACTTCAAGTGCCGGAATCAGTATATCATCATTCCTGTATGGAGAATTTGGATGATAGAAAAAATATTCGGTTAAACCGAAAAATTTCAGAAGGATCTTTTTTCTTACAACAGGATCATCAGCTGCCGTACCTGCCCGTGTCATCATGCGCTTGATGCTTTCCTTTGCGTATTGAATATCAGCTTGTTGTAGCAAATTTGCATACCCTGTGAAGACCTGATCGGCGAAACCTTCCTGAATAATACACAGGGAATCCTCAAAAGGAAAATGATCCCAGTAGTGAATAGTTTGGAAGTGAATGGCTTCTTCCTGTGATCCTATCATGAGGGGAACGGAGGGCGGATTGAAAGTCAGGGGCTTTCTCGCATTCTCTTTGTTTCCCCGTATGCAGGACACCGTAATCAACGCCAGTAATATCAATACAGGACGGAGGAATCGAAGCTTCATAAAACAAAAATACAAAATTTTATTACATTTG
>JAAYYL010000159.1 GCA_012515395.1 Bacteroidales bacterium | reverse complement strand
TACCCGTGCTGCCCCTCGACTTGCATGTGTTAAGCCTGCCGCTAGCGTTCATCCTGAGCCAGGATCAAACTCTTCATTGTAAATTTGTTTTTACACTCTTAGCTTGTCCCGTTACGCTCATTCTTTCTTTTTATTAGAAATTAACGTTCTGCTCTTGTACTTTTTTGTTGTACTTGTTCTTCCAATTTGTCAATGAACTTCTTTTTCTTGTACCCTCTCTCGCGAAAGGGGATGCAAAGATAAGGGTTTTATTTTTTCTAAACCAAATAATTTTAAAAAAAAGATGATAATTCGTCCTGAAAAATTGTATTAGTCACATTATCAACCACTAAAAATTAAACAAAAATTATGCCTATATTTGAAGCGCCTTAATACTGTTCATTTTCCCGTATATGCAAGAAAAGATTCTGGTAATTATTCCTACCTACAATGAAAAGGAAAATGCGGAAAAGATCATCCGTAAAGTGTTCTCTTTAGAGGATCCGTTCCACATCCTGGTAGTGGATGACGGCTCTCCCGACGGGACCGCCGACATAGTCCGTTCCCTTATGCCTGAATTTCCCGGGTGTTTGCACATTCTTGAACGTAAAGGAAAACTGGGGCTGGGAACAGCTTATATGGAAGGATTTCGCTGGGGTCTGGATAATGCATATACCTATCTTATAGAAATGGATGCGGACTTTTCCCACAATCCCGATGATCTGCCGAAATTGGTTCAGGCATGCAGAAACGGTGCCCGGGTAGCCATAGGGTCCCGTTACAGCAAAGGCATCAGTGTCATTAACTGGCCTATAGGACGTGTCATCATGTCCTGGTTTGCCTCGGCATTTGTCCGAAAGGTCCTGAGCATGCCCATATACGATTGTACCGCAGGCTTTATCTGTTACCACAGGGAAGTCCTGGAGAGCATAGATCCAAATTGGATTCACATGAAAGGTTACGGCTTCCAGATATCCATGAAATATTATGCTTACAAACTTGGCTATAAAATTGTTGAAGTTCCCATAATTTTTGTTGACAGAACAGAAGGAACTTCCAAGATGAGCAGCGGTATTTTTGGGGAAGCCTTCTGGGGCGTCATCAAATTGCGTTTTACCGGAACCCCGAAAAAAGGGCAATCAGAAAAAGGGAGACAATGAAATGAAAACCATTATTCAGAATGCACTTATAGTAAATGAAGGAGAAGCCTTTGACGGGTGCCTGGTCATTGACGGTCAGCGTATTGACAAAGTATTCCGTGGCAAAGAGGCCGTGCGGGAAGCCAGACAGTATTGCGGAATTGAACATACTTGCATAGACGCTGCAGGGATGATCCTGATGCCCGGTATAATTGACGATCAGGTACATTTTCGTGAACCGGGTCAACCTCAAAAAGGAACCATGACCAGTGAGAGCCGTGCTGCATTATTGGGAGGAGTAACATCCGTAATGGACATGCCTAACAACGTTCCGCCTGTTATCACGGCAGAAGCACTGGAAAAAAAATACCGTCTGGGAGCCGACAAAATGTTTGTCAATTACGGTTTTTACATGGGGTCCTCGAACACCAATGCAGAGGAAGTTCTCAAACATACAGACACGGGTTGCGGTTTGAAAATCTTCATGGGCTCCTCAACCGGGAATATGCTGGTAGATGACCCTGATGCATTGGATACTTTTTTTAGCCGGTATCCCGGTGTGATAGCTACCCATTGTGAAGAGGAGTCCATAATCAGGGAAAACTTAGAAACAGCAAAAGCACGTTTTGGAGAGGATATCCCCGTCATACTCCACAACACCATCAGAAGCCGGGAAGCATGCATAGCCTCTACCAAGAAGGCACTTGAACTGGCACTCAAACACAGAACCCGCCTTCATATCCTTCACGTAACCACCAAAGAGGAAATTGAGCTTATCCGAAAAGCCCGTCGAATCAATCCCGGTATCAGCTGTGAAGCGGCCTTGCCTCATATAATCTACACCCAGGCCGATTACGTCCGTTACGGAACACAGATCAAATGCAATCCTTCCATAAAAACGGCACAAGACCGGGATGCAATAATTGAAGCCATTGAAAACGGAGACATCCAAACCGTAGGATCCGATCACGCCCCTCACACCTGGGAAGAAAAACAGAATCCATACACCCTGGCTCCTTCAGGAATTCCGTTGATCCAGCACTTTTGCCCCATATTAATGGAACAGGTACATCAAAGCGCACTTTCAATCATCTCCCTGGCAAATGCCTGCTGTCACAGGCCGGCCGAATTATTCAAATTAAAAGACAGGGGTTTTATCCGGGAAAGTTACTTTGCCGACCTGATTCTGATCAACCCGGAGAAAGAGCACCGCGTCACAAAATCACAATTGGAATATACCTGCGGATGGAGCCCGCTGGAAGGCATGATATTTACCACTAGTATTTCCCACGTTTTTGTAAACGGAACACTGGCTGCCGAAAATGGCCAGATCATTCAAAAACCGCCTGTTTTTCCCTTTTTGTAACCTATGACCAGACAACGCACACGGGCATATATTTTTATATGTACTACCGTTTTCCTTTGGGGTATTTCATTTTTCTGGACCAACAGACTGCTAGTATACCACGTTCCCGTATTTTTCCTGATTTTTACCAGGATATCACTGGCCGCTCTGATATTGTTCGTTTTTGGAAAAATTACCGGGGTAATCCAGCGCATAAAAAACAAAAAAGATGTACTTTGGTTTATGGGTCTGGCTCTTATGGAACCCTTTTTCTATTTTACGGGAGAAGCATACGGAGTCAAACTCACGGCCAGTCCTAACCTTAGTTCGGTTATCGTATCCAGTATTCCTATCTTCGGTCTGATTGCAGGGATCACCTTTTACCGGGAGAAAGTAACACCGCGCAATATAATAGGTATTGTTCTGACACTTCCCGGGCTGATGATGGTAGTACTGGGAAAATGGGGGCTTGAATTGGGGACTCCTGCAGGTTTGCCCGGAACCAACATGACGGCCGGCATCCTCTTCCTGTTTATGGCTGTCTTTTCCGCAGTAGGCCACACCGTGATCCTGAAAAGAATAACTTTGTCCTATAACGCCTTTACCGTCACATTTTACCAGCATGCCCTTGGAGCCGTGTATTTCCTGATGCCGGTCCTGTTTTTTGATCTCAAACGCACCGATCTGTCCCTTTTTCTGACCGACTGGAATTTCTGGTACCCCATTATCATGTTGTCTGTTCTATGTTCCAGTTTTGCTTTCTTGCTTTTTACTACGGCCATTAAGGAACTGGGGGTTACACGTACCAACTCCTTTGCGGCTGTCATTCCCATTGTAACAGCTGCAGCCGGAGTTATACTTGGAATTGAATCTTTGAACTGGATACAGGTAACCGGTATTCTTGTTGTAGTAACGGGAGTGATCCTCTCTCAATTGCGCTCCAGTCGCAGTTGAATCCGGTTCCTTTCGGTATCCACTTTAAGAACCCTGACCATCACGTGTTGATGCAATTTGACTACATCCAGTGGGTTTTTCACATACCTTTCTCCCATTTGCGATACATGGATCAAACCGTCCTGTTTAATGCCGATGTTGACGAAAGCTCCGAAGTTTGTAACGTTGCTGACGATTCCCGGCAACACCATTCC
>JAAYYL010000158.1 GCA_012515395.1 Bacteroidales bacterium | reverse complement strand
CTGTTTCCGTCGCCTTCCCGAACCGTTAGGTCAGTGGCAAGATTGACGGGAACTGTTGGAACTTGAGTTCCTGGGACTCACAGCAGCGGGAACTGTTGCCGAATTTCACGGCATTCCCTTTTAATCCGTGGGACCGTTTTCAGGTCCGTTGGAACCGGTGCTTTGCAAATATAGATGGTTTGGGTGAATATTGTGCTATTTTTGTAGAGAAAAAATTTCCGGAACCATGAAAAATATTTTTACGTTATTGACAATTAGTGTTTTGTGTTCTTCAGCCTCCATTACGGCCAGTGCCCGGGGCAGTTATGTGGTTGATTCCCTGGAGAGTGCTATTCTAAAAGAAGTACGTCACTTTGCCGTGTATTTGCCTGAAAGTTATGAGAACAACGCGGAAAGGGACTACCCGGTCCTTTATTTGCTTCACGGCGGAGGAGGTTCCTGGCGGGATTGGGGACGGGTCGGCAATATGGCCCGGATCGCAGACCGTTTGATGTCGGCCCGGGATGCCCGGGAAATGATCATTGTAATGCCGGATGCCGGAACTACCCTGATGACCTACTTCAACGGAGGCAACTGGAATTTTGAAGATCATTTTTTTCAGGAGTTTATGCCGTATGTTGAAACCCGCTACAGGATCCGTTCTGAAAAAGGCTCCCGCGCTATAGCCGGTCTTTCCATGGGAGGCCAGGGCTCCGTAATGTACGGTTGTCACAGGCCCGATCTATTCTCGGTGGTATATGCAATGAGTGCTTACCTCTATAAAATGGACCTTTCCATGTTTAAAGAGGATGATCCGGTTAACCGGGACATCCAGCAAAGGGTGGAAAACAACAATGCGGTAAAATATATATCCGGACTGTCCAAAGAAGACGCAGTTCCTTTACGGACTGTTATCTGGGTGATCGATTGCGGAGACGATGATTTTACATATCGTGCCAACGTGGAATTCTCACTGGCCATGAAAGAACAAAGGATCCCTGTGCAGGTAAGGATCTTTGACGGTGCACATTCCTGGGAATATTGGCAGGCTGCCCTGGGCAGGGCACTTCCCTACATCTCGGCAATCCTGTAAATCAGCGGAGCTTCACGGGAAGGAGGAAGCATTTCGAACCCTTCCTCCAGTTCGAGTTTCCACCCGGTTGTGCTGTATGGAACGAAAGCGGTCGTCCAGTCTGAAGAGATCAGGCATCCGCCTTCACTAACTTCCAATATGCCAAAATCTCCCGTGATCCTTATGTTGGGATACAATGTTCCCAATTGTCCCAGGGATTGTACGTTAACCGGGGAGAATCCCATGTTGAATTGATGCAAAGGAATGGCCAGGACCGTATCCCGGGTAAAGGTCTGGATATAAGCATCACGTATGCGAGCCTTCTCGAGCTCCCTGGCATTCTCTGTTGCTACTACGGTATCGTACCCGAATTTATTCAGACTCCCGGTTGGTGCTTGTTGCGGGGCAACTGTCAAATCGCTCTTTAAAATTGCACTTTGCAACATGAAGGGGAGTGAGCAGTCCTTTCTCAATCCTGTCCGCCAGTCCGGATCAAAGCGGTCCAGCAGGTATCCGTAAGCCAGACCCGAATGATAGGCGAAAGCATAGACGAAAGATTCATTATTCCAGTGACGTTTGCGGCTTTCGATGATTTGTTGCTTCATATGGTCAGGCCCGTCGCAGCAAAGCTTATAGGCAGTATATTCCGGGAGTCCTTCCAGTATTAGAAAGGCGTCTTCATTGGAGCGGGCTTCGTTCGGCAAATCCGACAGGCGGGTATTCCTGAAATGCAAGGCCTGTAGTATGGCTTCAGCCGCTTTTGCAGTGTCTTCTTCCCTGATAGCTTGATCCAGGGCGTTCCATTCCATCTTCAGCCAGATACGCGCAGATGTATTCTCCATGTGTTCACAAAGTCCGGGAACAGGATCCAGTCCCAGGTCCTTTTGCCAATAATGAAAGGTCTCGTGTACCAGCAAAACGTTCCGGTCAAAGTCCTTTTCAGGAAGTGGCCATAACGCCATGACCCATTTCATGCCTCCGAGTTGTGCCGTTGAATTTGCGGGATTCATATCCCCGGGAAATGCTCCGCTCCAGATTTTACCGAAGGGCACCAACAGTTCCTCTTTGTCACGCCTGTCGGCATAAATGGTCGCGGTTTCAGAATCTACAAAAAAAGTAGGGGCATACAATGATTTACCCCAAAGAGTACCTGCATCCTTTTGCAAGACAGATTCCAGTGAAGTGAAATATGAATGTGCAACGGATGCTGTGTTTTCAGAAGTGCACGAAAGCATCATAAAAACTGCCGTCAGGAGAATGAGCCGGTGAAAGTGTTTCATCATGAGAGTGTTGTTAAATCATCACAAAACTATAAAAATATAGTATATTTGCGCCTCAAATTCAAATTGATGGAGTCAATCCGCCGGAGAATCATACAGTCTGTCAGGTCCGTTACGCCGGGAGCCTTAAAAACTTCCTGGTGGCTGGTTAAAATCATGTTTCTGGTCACATTCATTATTACCGTTTTAAAATATCTGGGAGTAATATCATGGATATCGGTGTACCTGACGCCTTTCTTCTCGAAATTCGGATTGCCGGGAGAAGCTTCTTTGGCTTATGTTTCCGGGTTTTTTGTCAATTGTTATTCTGCGATAGCTGTAATTACCACACTCAATATGGATGTCAGATCCATAACCATTCTTGCAGTAATGGTACTTTGTGCCCACAATATTCCCATGGAAACGGCTGTTCAGAAAAAAACGGGAACGTCGGCTATCCGGATGATCCTGGTAAGAACATTATCTTCCTTGTTTTTGGGATGGTTTTTGCATAAGATCATGCCCGGAGAAACTATGCTTGGGATAGCCCGGGCGGTGGAAACACAATCCCGGGAGTTTTGGCCTATGATGGGAACCTGGGCCATAGATACGGTGAAAATTGCTGTGCCTATGGTGTTACTGGTTTATTCGCTGACCGTTATTCAGCGTTTGCTTGCCGAGTTTGGAGTCATACGCTACATAGCTAACTTCTTGCGGCCGGTAATGATATTTTTCGGTCTGCCTCCCAAAACGGCCTTTTTGTGGATTGTGGCCAATACACTGGGGCTTGCATACGGTGCAGCCGTAATGATTGATGAGGTGGATGCAGGCAAGATTTCCGGGGAAGACGTGGATCTTTTAAACCACCATATAAGTATATCTCACAGCAATCTGGAAGATTTGCTTTTGTTTACTGCTATAGGTGGTCTTATACCCTGGATGCTTTTTTCCAGGTGGGCGGTGTCACTGTTTTGGGTGTGGGAGAGAAGGTTGGAGAGAATGATAATGAGCAGAATGAAGAGGGATTATAAAAAAAGTCGGGGCGAAATGACTCGAACATTCGACCCCTTGCACCCCATGCAAGTGCGCTAGCCAACTGCGCCACGCCCCGCTTTTTTAGAGGCGCAAATATACGGAAATTTTATGAAACTTATAATTTTTGAATAAAAAATACTATGGAAACCATTAAATGTCTTATTGCCGGAAGCGGACCGGCCGGTTATACAGCAGCTATATATGCAGCCAGGGCAAACCTTCAGCCTGTTTTGTATGAGGGGGTTTTACGCGGAGGTCAGTTGACAACAACTACAGAGATCGAAAATTTTCCGGGATATCCCAAGGGAGTTGACGGGAATCAGCTCATGGAGGATTTGCGTCAACAGGCAGAAAGGTTTGGCACTGATTTAAGGCCCGGGATCATTGTTGAAACAAAACTGGATGAATGGCCTTTCAGGATAAAACTGGATGACGGCAAGGAAATGCTGGCTAAAACACTGATCATAGCCACGGGAGCTACAGCACGTTACCTGGGTCTGGAATCGGAAACGAAGTTCAGAGGAATGGGCGTTTCGGCTTGTGCTACATGTGACGGATTCTTTTACAGGGGAAAAGATGTGGCCGTTGTAGGAGGTGGAGATACCGCATGTGAAGAGGCGGTGTATTTATCCGGATTGTGCCGGAAAGTTTATATGATCGTAAGAAGGAATGTGTTCAGGGCCTCCAAGGTTATGCAGGAGCGGGTCCTTTCAACGCCGAACATTGAGGTGCTGTGGGAGCATCAGACACGTGAAATACTGGGAGATAACACAGGAGTAACCGGCGCCTTGCTGGTACACAAATCGGGAAAAGAAAAAGTAATAGACATTCACGGATTTTTCCTGGCCATTGGACATCATCCCAATTCAGAGGCTTTCCGTCCCTGGGTTGAAGTAAACCCTGAAGGATACATCATTACCCGACCCAAAAGTACGGAAACCAATGTGGAAGGAGTTTTTGCAGCGGGAGACGTACAAGACAACAAATACCGCCAGGCCATAACGGCTGCCGGAAGCGGCTGTATGGCTGCCATGGATGCCGAACGCTACCTGTCAATGAAATCTGGCCTGTAATTTGCTAAACTGTCGTATATTTGCATGAAATGTCATTAATGAAAAAACTAATCATTCTGATCACGGGTCTGTTGCTGGCAGGAGCCATGTCATGTGTCAATCAATACGAGACACTGCTGCGGAGTACGGATTATGATCTAAAATTCCGCAAGGCTATTGAGTATTTCGAAGCCAAAAGGTATTCCAGGTCGCAACCGTTACTGGAACAACTTAAATTGGTTTACAGAGGTACTTCAAGAGACGATACCCTTCAGTTTTACCTGGGACTGAGCAATTACCACCTGAATGATTTTGTTACGGCAGAAGATAACTTTAGACAATTCGTAGAGATCTTTCCACGCAGCCCCTTTACCAAAACAGCCCGTTTTCTGAGGCTGGATTGTTTGTACCAGAACACATACAGGTATGAACTGGATCAACAGCCCAGTCATACTGCCATAGCTGCCATAGAGGAATTCTTGTATGATTATCCCGGCAGCGAATACGAGAGTGTTTGTCGCAATATGCTGGATGACCTGTACAACCGGCTTGACAGGAAAGCTTATGAGTCGGCAAAGCTGTATTATACCATTGAGGATTATAAGGCGGCCACCCATGCGCTGAAAGAAACACTCAAGAACAATCCCGAGACCCGTTATCGTGAAGAGGTCCTCTATTACATTGTTGCGGCAAATTACCAATATGCGAACAACAGTGTACCTGAGATGCAAAGGGAGCGCTTTCTTAATGTTATTGACGAGTATTATAATTTTATCAGCGAATTTCCCGATTCCGAATACAGGAAGGAGGTAGACAATATGTTTAGAAAAGCACAAAATTTCACATCAAGACACAATAATCAAGAATAAATATGGATAGTAAAAAAACACCTGTTCCCGATACAACAGTTACCCGCGACCTTTCCAAATTGTCGGAAAAGACCGGGAACATTTATCAGACTGTAATGGTTGTAGCCCAACGTGCCAACCAGATAGCCTCTGATGTAAAGAAAGAATTGAACAGCAGACTGGAGGAATTTTCCAATTTTGCGGATACACTGGAAGAAACATTTGAAAATCGTGAACAAATAGAAATATCACGTTTTTATGAACGTCAGCCTAAACCTACGCTGATTGCCATAAAAGAATTTGAAGAGGGAGAAACGTATTATAAAGTGGTTGAAGAACCCAAAGATTAATATTGCTGTATTCGCTGAGCATATCCAACTATGCCCTCATCAATATTCTGGATATTGAGTTTTCGGAGGGCCTTACGATTCTTACCGGCGAAACCGGAGCCGGTAAATCTATAATATTGGGTGCTCTGTCACTGGTCTTAGGACAAAGAGCAGATGTAAGCGTACTCAGGGATCCGAAAGTCAACGCCGTGGTAGAGGCGTGTTTCAGAATTCCGCGAACTGAAGGAGATCTGGAACGACTGTTTCATGAAAACCAGGTGGATTTTTCTTCTGACCTGATCATAAGACGTGTGATTTATCCCGGGGGTAAAAGCCGTTCATTTGTAAACGATCTGCCTGTAAATCTCAATTTTCTGAAAAGACTGGGGAATTTGCTGATAGACATTCATTCGCAGCACGAAAACCTGTTGCTGGCAGACAGTGATTATCCGGTAAAGGCGGTCGATGCTTTTGCCGGGCTGGACACGTTAACCGGACAATACCAAAAGGCGCACCGCCAAGTTACAGCCCTTACCTTGCAAACGCAGTCTTTGCGCCAATCATGTGAAAGTACACAAAAAGAAATTGACTATTTCTCATTCCAATTTAAAGAATTGCAGGAAGCCCGATTGGAACCGGGAGAACAGGAAATACTTGAAAATGAATTGAAGCTGCTGGAACATGCTGCGGAGATCAGGCAGCATTTATTTGCCGTAACGGCTTTATTGGAGGAAGGAGATTTTCCGGTTCTGGGCAGGATAAAAGAGGCCGAAAAAATGGCAACTGCTGTTGCTTCCAGGTTGTCGGATTTTTCAGATGTTGCTGCCCGGATGGAACAAGTACGCATAGAGCTTAAGGACCTGGCTTTGGAATGTTCAAAAACAGTCAGCTCCATACAGGATGATCCTTCCAGACTGGAAACGGTAACCCGGCGGCTGGATACGATTTATTCCCTGGAGCGTAAACACAATCTTCAGACAGTTGAACAACTTATTGAGTTGAAGGATACGCTGGATAAGAATTTGCAACAGGCAGATACAGACTTTAGCCGTTTGCATGAACTGGAAAAAGAACTCAAGACCCAAATACTTGAAAGAAACGCACTGGCTTCCCGTTTGCATAAAGAACGTGCAGCCTGTTTAAAGGATTTTTCAGAGCAGCTCAGATCAAGACTGGCTCTTTTAGGTATTCCTTATGCCCGTATAGAGTTCAATATTGAAGAGAAACCGGAATACGGACAAACAGGCAATACTGCCTTGGAAATCTTGTTTTCTGCCAATAAGGACATACCTCCCAGGGAACTCAGCCGCATAGCATCCGGTGGTGAAATGTCACGTTTGATGTTATGTATAAAAACGGTAATAGCACAACATTCCGGCTTGAGTACCATAATATTTGACGAAGTAGACCAAGGCGTTTCCGGAAAAATTGCAGATCGTATGGGAGATATGATACACGAATTGTCCGGTTATATGCAGGTGCTGGCCATCACCCACCTGCCCCAGGTGGCCGCCAAGGGCAATGCACACTTTCTGGTACACAAGGATTCTGAAAGTGATGTAACCCAAACAAAAGTATGGTCACTGGAAGGAGAAGAACGCATTGAGGAAGTAGCCAGGATGTTAAGCGGATCCAGAATAACCCGGGCCGCTCTGCAAAACGCAAAAGACCTGTTACATATAAATAATTAATACAATGAGAGTAATCATTCAGGAAAATTATGACCGGCTTTCTGCCTGGGCGGCCAATTATATCGTCAATAAAATAAAGGCATACAACCCTACTCCCGAAAATCCGTTTGTGTTGGGGCTTCCTACAGGTTCTTCTCCGCTCGGTACATATAGAGAACTGGTCTCCATGTATCGTAAAGGCATGGTCTCCTTTAAGAATGTGATTACGTTCAATATGGATGAATACGTTGGTATTCCCGAAGACCACCCCCAATCGTATCATTTTTTCATGCAGGAAAACTTCTTTCGCCATGTTGATATAGCTGCAGAAAACGTTCATATCTTAAACGGGAACGCTACTGATCCCGTTGCCGAATGTGATGCCTATGAAGCAAAGATTCAGAAATCCGGAGGCATTCATCTTTTTATGGGCGGGGTAGGGCCTGATGGTCATATAGCCTTTAACGAACCCGGTTCATCTCTGGCATCAAGAACCCGTATCAAAACACTTACTACGGATACATTACTGGCAAATGCCCGTTTCTTTGACAACGACATAGCGCAAGTCCCCAAAACGGCACTTACCGTAGGAATAGGCACTATCATGGATGCACGGGAAGTGCTTATATTGGTTAACGGACACGGGAAAGCACGGGCACTTTATCATGCCGTGGAGGGATCCGTATCCCATATGTGGACAGTTACTGCACTGCAGATGCATCCCAAAGCCATCATTGTCTGTGATGAATCGGCTACGGCGGAATTAAAAACAGAAACGGTCAGGTATTTTAAAGATATTGAACGGGATAATTTGTAATCAGGGTAAAAGTTCTACCGTAAAGTCCGGCAGATAGCGGATCACACGTATTCCCGTATTCGAAAAACCGCTCCGGGGAGATTCCCGGAAGAAGGAAAAATTATTCTGCAACAGGGGGATTTGGAGGTTCTCAAGGCAGTATTCAAACTCTGGTCCATAGAGGAACATTCCGTTTAAAAAATACAACATGACATCGTATCCCTGAAATGCGTATTGGGACGGTTCCCCGTCATAAATTGCGCGAAATTTTATTACAAAGTCCCGAACTTCCCTTGCCGAGTAGTCGGCATAAACCGAGAGAGGCAGAACCACCTTAAGCCGGTGCAACGCATTTAAATCCAGCGTTTCAAAATTCCGCCAGCGGGACAGGCCGAACAATTCCACCGGTATGCTGTCATATACATGCAGCAAATGCAAATTTCGAACAGCATCGGAAACAAAAGCTTCGTTTTGTGAAGCAATGATGATCTGATTCTTTTCATTGACTCCTAGAAGTTCCCGCAAGACTTCGGTAACTTCCCTTCCCTGAAGAACATCATAAGAAAAATGACGGTAGCCGATCAGGTTGTTATCAAGAATGGATCTGAGTTCAGGGGCAACATGTTGTTCTCCTTCTTCTGATATGATCCATACAGATGCCCGGTGCGGGTCCAGATATTTTAACAGCGATTCCTGTTGGGCTTTCAATGTCGGTTGAACCTGAAAGAGTCCGGGATAAGAACTTACCCAGATTTCTGCGTTTCCGTCCAGTGGTGAAACGATCTTTATGTCACTGTTCCGGAAATAGGAAATGGTGCTTCCAATGTCATTGGCATACACCGGGCCAATGATAAGATCGCTTTTTCCCAGGTTTTCACCGGACAACAAGATATCTACAGGTTGCCGCGACCAGTCGAAAACTTGCAATACAAGCGGCATGCCCCGTTCTTTCATTTCTTCGGCTGCCAGGAGAGCTCCCTGGTAAAACTCAATGAAATCTTTTCCTGCGATGGTGTCCGAGAAAGGCAATATCACGGACACAATGGGAGTGTATGATCCTGCAGGGATGACATTGTTGCATGAACGATCCGGTTTTTCTTCAGGTTGTGGAAGGTCAACTTCCGTTATGGTTTCCTGAATATTATCGGTAATATCTTGTTTTTCAGTAGCTTCCGGATCAGGTATCAGTAAAATCTGTCCCCTGGAGATATCTCCTGTCTTCAGATTGTTAAGTATGGCAATTTCCTTGGCATCTACCTTATATTTCCTGGCAATGGAATACAGGGTTTCCATCCATCGGACTTTGTGACGGATATATTGCTGCTCCTGAGCTCCCAGTGCAATAAAGGAAAACAGGAAAAAGATCAGGAAAAAGTTTCTGATTTTCATAAACGGGCTATCATATTGCGGATGCATCCTTCCATATTTTCATAGAATGCATCGTCATATGTCAGAGGTACAAAAGCCGTGCCTGTAAGGTGTTCAAACAACTCAATGTACCTGTTGGAAATACTTTCAATGACACGATCGGTCAAAACAGGCATCTTTTGCCCGGGTTGTCCGCTAAACCCGTTATCCATAAGCCATTCTCTTACAAACTCCTTGGACAGTTGTCTGGGGGGAAGCCCCTTGGGGAAATTTGCACGGTAATCTTCCGCATAGAAATACCTTGATGAATCGGGTGTGTGAATCTCGTCAATGAGGTAGATCGTATCGCCGAGTTTTCCGAATTCATATTTGGTGTCCACCAGAATCAATCCTTTTTCGGCCGCCAGTTTTTGACCTCTTTCAAAGAGTGCCAGCGAGTATTCTTCAAGTTTTCTGTAATCTTTTTCACTTACAAGACCCCGGTCAATGATTTCCCGGGGGGAAATATCCTGGTCATGAGCTCCAATTTCAGCTTTTGTTGTAGGTGTTATAATAGGGTGCTCAAAAGCCTGATGTTCTTTCATCCCTTCAGGGAGAGTGATCCCGCAAAGGGTACGTTTACCGCTTTTGTAGGTTCTCCAGGAACTTCCGGTTAAAAAGGATCTGACGATCATTTCTACCGGGAAAGGTTCACAACGGTAACCCACAGTAACCATGGGGTGCGGTGTTGCGATTTTCCAATTAGGTACAATATCGGCGGTTAAATCCAGAAAGTCAGAAGCTATTCGGTTCAGTATCTGACCTTTGTACGTGATACCCCGGGGAAAAACGATATCAAAAGCAGATATCCTGTCCGTTGCGATCATAACAAGAATTCGGTTGTCGATCGTATAAACATCACGGACTTTCCCGATGTACACGCCCGTTTGGCGCGGAAAATCAAATTGAGTCCTGATTACCGAGTTCATAGGTGTTTCCTATTTACGGCTTTTGGCATATTCCCGGTTCAGTCCTTCCACGACATCTTTTGTAATATCCAGTGCCGTTGTTCCTTCAATAATGGTATTGCTGTTTCCGTCCGTAGTAAGTATCAAATCATAATTGTTTAGCACCCGATACTCGGCCAGAAACGTTTTCAGGGCATCCAGGACCCGGTTTAGCATTACCTGGTTTTCCTCGGCAAGTTCCATTTGTTTTTGCTGTGCAAATTGTTCCAGTTCCTGCTGGCGTGAAGCAAGCTGGTTCTGTTGTGTCTCAGCTTGTGATCTTGTTATAAGACCTTTCTGTACTTTCTCCTGAAAGCTGGTAACATCGTTTTCGAAAGCACGCCCTTTTTTGGTTAGATCGTCTTCTACTATACGTGCTTTTGCATTTAAATCGGTTTGGAGGTCAAGGAACAAATCATATTTATTCAAAAGAGAATCCATTCGAATGTATACGATGTTGCCGGTGGGCACTTCACTCAGGCCGGGTTCAGTTTCTACGGCGGCAGGTTTTCCTGTGCCGATACCAGTAAAATGTAAAACGTAAAGCGCAGCTACTGCGAGTGCCAGTAAAACGGTGATTATCAGTGATGTTTTCTTCATGATTTAAAAAATAAGAACTTGCAAATATAATTAAAAATCGGAGAGTTGCCTTAAATACATCTGAATCGTGTTTTCCAGTCCCAAATAAATGGATTCACAAATAAGGGCGTGACCTATTGACACTTCCAGTAATCCGGGTATATGACGCTGAAAATAAGCAATATTGGTCAGATTCAGATCATGTCCTGCGTTGAGGCCCAGAGAATATCGGGCAGCTGCCTGTGCTGCAGCGATATACGGCTGGATGGCTTTTTCCCGGTCCGTTTCATACAAATGTGCATACGACTCGGTATAGAGCTCCACCCGGTCTGCTCCGGTGATTGCAGCAGCTTTTATCATTTCAGGATCGGGGTCTACAAAAAGAGAAACGCGGATCCCGGCGTTTTTAAAAACTTTAACCCAATCTTTAAGGGCATCTTTATGGCGGATAGTATCCCAACCTGCATTTGAAGTGATAACATCATGTGCGTCAGGAACTAAAGTGACTTGTGCAGGCTTGATTTCCAGTACGAGTTCTATAAAGGACGGAATGGGATTTCCTTCAATATTGAACTCGGTAGTGATAACGGGTTTGATTTCCCGGACATCCCTGTAGCGTATGTGACGCTCATCAGGTCTGGGATGGACGGTGATGCCCTGAGCGCCAAAGCGTTCACAATCCTTAACGGCTTGTACGACATCGGGCATATTGCCTCCTCTGGCATTTCGTAAGGTGGCAAATTTGTTGACATTAACACTTAGATTTGTCATTATTGGTTATCTTTGTTGCAAAAGTACACCAACTTATCGGCAATACAAATATGAAGGTCGTTTTTTACGGTAAGGAAATCAACAAGGAATGGCTTCTCCCTGACAGGGGAGATGTTTCTTTTCATATGCTTCCTGAAGACGGGATTATGCCTGCGGATACAGATTTGCTTATCACAGCCGGAGGCGACGGAACATTCCTGGAAGCCTTACAAATCGTTAAAGATTCGGGGATTCCCATAGTAGGTGTTAATTTTGGAAGACTTGGTTTTTTAACCGGTTGCGGTCCGGATTTTATTGAGCACATTTTTGATGCCGTGCAAGGAAAGAAATTCAATAAAACCATACATACGGTTCTTTTCATAGAACAGGAAGAACTGAAGGAAAAGTTATATCCTTTTGCTATCAACGAAATATGTATTCAGAGGTATAGTTCTGCCATGATAGAGGTAGATGTGAAGATTGACGGTAAGCACGTATCTACATACAGGGGTGACGGAATCATTGTTGCCACACCAACGGGGTCTACGGCATATTCACTTAGTGTGGGAGGTCCTATTGTCTTTCCGGAGTCGGGTGTTTTGATTTTGTCTCCCATAGCTCCGCACAATCTGAATGTGCGTCCATTGGTTTTT
>JAAYYL010000157.1 GCA_012515395.1 Bacteroidales bacterium | reverse complement strand
CTTTGATAAACTTTTATCTTTTTTTAACAGGACAAGTTATGTCAAAACGTACAAGATGGATCGTAGGCGCCCTGACTTTATTGGTGCTGGGCTTTATAATATTTTTTCCCGTGCTGAAACGAATGGTTACTGGAAATGATTCGGAACCTGTTCCCGGACAAAGAAGCGGGCAACAGGCTCTTCATGTAAACGCAGAAATACTCAGACCCCATGTCATGTCCGACCATACAGTCACCACAGGGGATATCCTTCCGGCAGAAGAAGTGAACCTGACTTTTGAAACTTCCGGAAAAGTTGTCGCTATTTACTTCACGGAAGGTGCTTATGTCAAAAAAGGCACCGTTCTGGCAAAGATCAACGACGCTCCCCTGCAGGCCCAGCTGAAAAAGCTGGAAACCCAGGTGAAACTGGCCCAGGACCGTGTCTACCGCCAACAAACCCTGCTGGAAAGGGATGCCGTCAGCCAGGAAGCCTACCAGGCCGTTCTGACCGAGTACAATAAATTGCAGGCAGATATTGAACTGGTAAAAGCCCAGATAGCTCAAACGGAATTGCGGGCTCCCTTTGACGGGGTGATAGGGCTCCGGCAGTTGAGCGAAGGCGCTTTTGCCTCGCCCGGCACGGAAATAGCCACGTTGGCGAAAGTCTCGGATTTAAAGATCGAGTTTTCCGTTCCCGAGACGTATTCCCGAGATATTCACAAAGGTACGCCCATAGAATTCACACTGACAGACGACCAGGGACGCGATAAAACGTACCGCGCCAACGTTTATGCCGTGGAATCCGGCATCAACCGTGCAACGCGGACTTTAACGGTGCGGGCGCTGTATCACAATGCCGGCAACCAACTTCTCCCGGGACGGTACGTCTCGGTAAAGATCATGAAAGACGAAATTCCGGATGCCATTTCCGTTCCTTCGGAGGCCATTATTCCCGAGATGGGAGAAAACATGGTTTACTTATATAAGAGCGGGAAAGCACAGCCGGTAATTATGGACGGCGGAATTCGAACCGCAGACAGGGTTCAGGCTCTGAGCGGGGTAAAGGCAGGCGATACGCTGATCATTTCAGGAGTGATGCAATTGCGTAGCGGACTGGAGGTAATCTTAGACCGGATTGTGGAAGGAGAGGACGCTTTATGAACATTTCCGAGTTAGGTATAAAAAGGCCCGTTCTGGCAACGGTGGTGGTTTTGGTGATCACCCTCTTCGGTCTGATAGGGTTCACATTCCTGGGAACCCGGGAATTCCCCAGCGTGGACAGGCCCATCATTACCGTTAACGTCAGTTATCCGGGCGCGAATGCCGATGTGATCATGAACCAGATCACAGAACCCCTGGAACAAAACATCAACGGTATCCCCGGCATTCGTTCCCTGAGCAGTGTCAGCAGCCAGGGAAGTTCACGCATTACCATAGAATTTGAATTGAGCGTAGACCTGGAAACAGCGGCTAACGACGTGAGGGACAAAGTATCCCGGGCACAGCGCTTTTTACCCCGGGACTGTGACCCGCCCACCGTATCCAAAGCCGATGCCGATGCCACACCCATCATGCAGATAGGAGTCCGCAGCGACAAGCGGTCTTTAATGGAAGTGAGCAACATTGCGGAACTTACGGTTAAAGAGCAATTGCAGACCATTCAGGATGTAAGCGGTGTGATGATCTGGGGAGAAAAGCGTTACTCCATGCGCTTGTGGCTGGATCCGGTAAAAATGGCCGGATACGGGGTAACGCCCATGGACGTGAAAAATGCCGTGGACCGCGAAAACGTGGAATTGCCCTCCGGAAGGGTGGAAGGCGATAAAATTGAACTTTCCATCCGTACCCTGGGCCTGATGACCACTCCGCACGAGTTCAACAACCTGATCATCAAGCAGGACCGCGGTCGTATTGTGCGTTTTCAGGATGTGGGAAGGGCCGAGTTGGGGCCGGAAGACACCCGCAGTGCCTTACGGAAAGACGGTGTTCCCATGGTCATTGTAGTCATTGTTCCTCAGCCCGGAGCCAACCACATCATGATAGCCGATGAGGCCATAGACCGCGTGGAGCAAATGAAAAAAGACCTTCCGGAAGATGTCTCCGTGGAGGTGATGTACGACAACACGGAATACATCAGGGCTTCCATAAAGGAAGTGCGCAATACCATTTTCATTGCCTTTTTCCTGGTTGTATTCATCATATTCGTTTTCCTGAGGGACTGGCGGGTTACCCTGGTGCCTGTAGTGGTTATTCCTGTTTCCCTGGTAGGTGCGTTCTTTGTCATGTACCTGGCCGGGTTCTCCATAAACGTTCTTTCCATGCTGGCCGTCGTCTTATCCGTGGGACTTGTGGTGGACGATGCCATTGTGGTCACAGAGAACATATACATTCGCATTGAACGGGGTGTTTCACCACGGAAAGCAGGTATTGAAGGGTCCAAGGAGATCTTTTTTGCGGTAGTTTCTACCACCATTACCCTGATTGCTGTGTTCCTGCCTATCATATTCATGGAGGGCATGACCGGACGTTTGTTCCAGGAATTCAGCATAGTAATTGCCGGTGCTGTAGCCTTCTCTTCTTTGGTCGCGCTTACTTTCACTCCCATGCTGGCCACCAAGATCCTCAAAAAAAGAGACAAAAAAAGCTGGCTTTACGCAAAAACGGAACCTTTCTTCAACGGGATGATCACCGGGTATGCCCGGTTGTTGAAGGCATTCCTGAATATTAAATGGGTTGCCATCCCGGTGGTTTTTGTGCTTTTGGGGATCATCGCCTGGTTCTGGATGAGCATACCGTCCGAGCTGTCTCCACTGGAAGACCGCTCGCAAATCACCGTGCGGGTAACGGGACAGGAGGGAAGTACTTTTGAATACATTCGTGACTTTACCGACCGCATAGCAGACATTTCCGATTCCGTAGCGTACGAAAACCGGGCGCTGGTCTCTCGTTCATCGACCGGCAGTGGTTTTGTGAGCGTTTTGTTGCCCGATATCCGGGAACGGGAACGAAGTCAGATGGAAATTGCCGAGACCATGACCCGACGCGTCATGAGCGAAACGCAGGCACGTGTTTTTGTGCAGCAGACATCCACTTTCGGAGGCCGGCGGGGAGGCATGCCAGTCCAATACGTTTTGCAGGCACCCACCATTGAGAAATTGCAGGAAGTGATCCCGCGATTTATGGAACAGGTGGATCAAAGCCCGGTCCTGAGGATGGCGGATGTGAACCTGAAGTTCACCAAACCGGAAACGCGCATAGTCATTGACCGTGACAAAGCCAATACCATGGGCGTTACTACCCGGAACATTGCACAGACGCTGCAATATGCCCTGAGCGGTCAACGAATGGGTTATTTTTACATGAACGGGAAACAATACCAGATATTGGGAGAGATCAACCGCCAGCAGCGCAACACCCCGGCCGATCTGAAGGCCATATTCATCCGTAACGAAAAAGGAGAAATGATTCAGCTGGACAACCTGGTTACCTTGTATGAAGACGTGGCTCCTCCGCAATTGTACCGGTACAACCGGTTTGTATCGGCAACCATATCTTCAGGACTGAACCAGGGATTTACCATTGGGGACGGTTTGGAAGAAATGGATAGAATTGCCGCCGACGTGCTGGATGACAGTTTCCGGACAGCCCTGGCAGGAGAATCCAAAGAGTTCCGTGAGAGCGCTTCCAGTTTGGTTTTTGCCATGGTATTGGCCCTTGTGCTGATCTTTTTGGTGTTATCGGCACAGTTTGAGAGTTTCAAAGACCCGCTCATTGTTATGATTACCGTACCCCTGGCTTTGGCCGGAGGACTGGCCCTGATGAGCTGGACCGGTCAGACCATGAACATATTCAGCCAGATAGGATTGATCATGCTCATTGGACTGGTGGCTAAAAACGGTATCCTGATTGTGGAATTCGCCAACCAGAAACAGGCAGCCGGCATGATGAAAATGGAGTCCATAACGGCCGCGGCCGCCCAACGGTTACGCCCGGTTCTTATGACAAGTATTTCCACTATTCTGGGCTTGTTGCCACTTGTTTTTGCAGCCGGTGAAGGAGCCAACGGCCGGATAGCCATGGGTGTTGCCGTGGTGGGGGGATTGGTATTCTCTACGTTGATGACGTTGTTTATTGTACCGGCAATGTACGGTTTTATTGCAACAGACAGAAGCAACCAGAAGAAAAACAGGGAGGATATTTAATGAAAATACAGATACATAAGTTCATGATTGTTAGGTTCATGATTGTCCTGGCCGTGGCGGTTCCCGTAACCGCCAACGCGGCCACGGGCCAGCAGGATCCCATGGAAAACGGGACCTCGCATCCCATGACACTGAAAGCTTGTATAGAAACGGGACTGCAAAACAACTACTCGGTCCGGATTATGCGAAATCTGGAACAACAGGCAGAAAACAATGCCACCCGGGGGAACGCCGGTCAACTGCCAACGGTCGGACTGAGTGCTTCCTACGGAGGCTCGTATTATCAAAACAACTACGTGTATCCGGACGGGGAACGGAGTACAGCGTCTTCCCTGAACAACAATATACAGGCAGGAGTGGATGTAAACTGGACGCTGTTTGACGGGTTCGGTATTCAGGCGAACTATGAAAAACTGAAGGAACTAAGCATACAGGGAGAATTGGACATGCGCCTGACCCTGGAAGATTTTGTGGCTTCGGTGGCTTCCGAATATTATTACCTGATCCGGCAGCAGATACGTCTGGATAATTTGCGCCAAAGCGTTTCCCTGTCCAGGGAACGATTGCGGATTGTGCAGGAAAGTTACCAGATTGGAGCTTCTTCCGGGCTGGATTACCAGCAGGCACAGGTAGACTATAACGCGGATACGTCCGATTACCTGTCCCAGGTGGAACTGGTAAAAAAATCGGTCATCAACCTGAACAAACTGATGGCACTGGAAGAAGTGGAA
Organism: Bacteroidales bacterium; assembly: GCA_012515395.1. Taxonomy (GTDB): domain Bacteria; phylum Bacteroidota; class Bacteroidia; order Bacteroidales; family UBA932; genus DMER64. The sequence continues at coordinate 2,922 of JAAYYL010000157.1, read as the reverse complement.
CGCAAAACCGTACCGGCCGATACGTCCATTGTCCTGAATTGTGATCTGGATAAGGCGCAGCTGTGGCAGAATACGCTGAAAAACAACACCTCATTACTTCAAACAATAAGCGATCAAACCATTTCCCAACTGGACTACAAACGGGTAAAAAGCAGGAATTATCCTTACCTCAGACTAAATGCAGGTTACGGTTACAGAAATTACTGGTACGGTAACAGCACCTATGACCGAAACAATCAGTTTGGACCTACATTGGGCGCTTCCATGGGAATTGCCCTGTACGATGCCGGGAATCGCAGGCGGGAACAAGCCAATGCACGGCTTGGTATTGAAAACAGCCGGTTACGCCTGGAACAGATGGAAAATGCCCTGCAGGCAGATCTGGCCAGTTTGTGGATGGCTTACCAAAACAACCTGCAGTTATGGGAAATTGAAAAAAGCAACCTGAACGTAGCCCGCAGTAACTTTGACATAGCCATGGAACGTTACCGATTGCGTGAACTTTCCGGGATAGAGCTGCGGGAGGCACAATTGAGTCTGTTGCAGTCGGAAGAACGTCTTTCGACAGTGGAATACAACATAAAAATCTGTGAAATATCATTACTTTTACTAAGCGGAGACATTCTAACCTGTGAATTGTAACTCTTATGAAAATTCTATTAAAGATTACTTTTTTATTTCTGCTGACTTCCTGCACCATGACAAAAAACAATCCTTTACTTGAAACACCGGGTAACAGTTACCAGGCGCCTCCTTTTGACCGTATTGAACTGAATGATTACAAACCGGCCCTGATCCGGGCCATTGATATTGCCAAAGGCCGTGTAGATTCAATAACGGCTAACACGGAGCCTCCCACTTTCACCAATACCATAGAAGCCCTGGAATATGCCGGAGAAGAAGTTGCCCGGGTGGCCATGATCTTCTATAACCTGAACGAGGCGCATACTTCCGATCAAATGCAGGAACTGGCACAGGAACTCTCCCCGTTGTATACCGAATACCAATTGTATGTATCCCTCAATCCTGCTTTGTTTGAACGGGTAAAAGAAGTATACCGGGATCAGTCGTCTCTGGAACTGACACAGGAACAAGCCCGCTTGCTGGAGGAAACGTACAAAAGCTTCGTTCGTAACGGGGCCAATCTGTCCCCGGAAGACAAAAAAACATACGGCGCCATACAGGAACAACTTTCGCTGGCTTCCCTGGAATTCTCCAAAAATGTTCTGGCAGCCACCAATGCATACACCCTTCACCTCACCCTTGAAGAAGAACTGGAGGGCCTTCCTGTATATATGAAGGAAATGGGTAAAGAAGCCGCAACCGCTCTTAAAAAGGAGGGGTGGGTATTTACGCTCGATTATCCCAGTTACGGCGGGTTTATGAAATTCAGCACACACCGGAACCTGAGGGAACAAATGTGGAAAGCTTATAATTCACGCTGCCTGGATGAAAACAGTAACCGGGAGCTGATCAAAAAGATCGTATCGCTGCGTTTGCAATCGGCTAATCTGTTGGGATACGAAAAATATACGGATTATGCCCTGGAACAGCGGATGGCAAAAAACCCGGAAACGGTCAACCGCTTTTTGCAGGATCTGATGGAGAAAACCTTGCCTCATGCGCGACGGGAAGTAGCTGAAATACAACAATATGCGCGTTCAAAAGGATTTAAAGGGCTTTTGATGCCATGGGACTTTTCCTATTGGTCTGAAAAATACAGGGAAGAAAAATTTGATCTTACCGAGGAAGCATTGAAACCGTATTTTTCACTGGACAAGGTACAGGAAGCCGTTTTTTCGCTGGCAGGGACATTATACGGCTTGCACTTCCGGCCTGCTCCGGAGGTCCCGGTTTATCATCCCGATGTAAAAGTTTACGAAGTGACCGGGGAAGACGGACAATTCACGGCTTTGCTTTATGTGGATTATTATCCGCGCCAGAGCAAGCGTTCCGGGGCCTGGATGACTTCTTACCGTGAACAATACAAACATAACGGGAAAGAATACCGTCCGCTGGTATCGCTGGTAACCAATTTCACCAAGCCGACGGCCACAACACCGTCGCTGCTTACATTCAGTGAAGTGACTACACTTTTTCACGAATTCGGACATTGCCTGCACGGGATGCTGGCAGAAGGATCCTATGCATCGCTTACAGGTACAAGTGTAGCCCGTGATTTTGTGGAACTGCCGTCCCAGATACTGGAAAACTGGGCTTACGAACCGGAATTCCTGAAAACATTTGCCGTTCATTACCAAAACGGAGAAGCCATCCCTCAGGAAATGATAAACAAGATAGTGGCTTCCAAAAACTACCTGGCCGGGTTCGGGCAGGTAAGGCAATTGCAATACGGGATACTGGATATGGCCTGGCACGATTCCGATCAGGTTCCTTCCATGGACATTCCCAAATTTGAAGAAACCACCCTGGGCGGGTCCATCATATTGCCGGCCATTCCCGGGACTGCTTTTTCAACAGCATTCTCTCATGTTTTTGCCGGCGGGTACAGTGCAGGTTACTATTCTTACAAATGGGCCGAAGTGCTTGAAGCGGATGCTTTTGAGCTGTTCAAGGAAACAGGCATCTTCAACCGCGAAACAGCCGCTGAATTCCGGAAACACATTCTTTCCAGGGGAAATATTGAAGATGCGGATGTGCTGTACCGTAAGTTCAGGGGACGCGATCCAAAACCCGATGCCCTGATGCGGAAACTGTTTCCGGGCGACCGCTAGATCAGAAAATGCCGTTGGTATAACCCAGCCAACGAAGTACGGTTTCTCCCCAAAGAATAATGACTCCCCAGGTGACAGCCATCATCACCATGCCAAAGCGAAAACTGTCACCCAGGCTGTATTGGTCTGAAGTATAGAGCAATGCGGCCGGCTTGGAGTTGAACGGCAGTACGTAGACGTGGCCTAT
>JAAYYL010000156.1 GCA_012515395.1 Bacteroidales bacterium | reverse complement strand
CGGTCACTTTACTGTTTGCCGAGTAGGTGGTTGCCAGGCCGATGTGCTGAATACGGTTTAGCTGCGTGGCGGCATATGCTTCCCCGTTGACTGCATGCTCCATGATCAACGTGGAGATTTGTCCGAATCCCATGCCGTCTCCAATCAGGTAAATAACGTTTTTGGGAACCGGCTTTTGTTCTTTCACAGGGAATAATAAAGCGATCCCGATTAAAATCACTGCGATGGCAGAGATGGATAGAATGATACTACGATTGGTCTTCATGATTGTTGTTTTTATTTCCGGACTTGTTGGCGAAATCTCTCGGAAGCAAGCCAAACTGGTTAAAGAAACATTTTGAAAAATAGGAAGGTGTGTTAAATCCCACCAGGTAAGCCACTTCGTTGATCTGGTATTCTCCGGTGCCAAGCAATTCAGCCGCTTTTTTCAACCGGATTAGTTGTATATAATCGTTGGGCGTTACTCCGGATATGGACTTGATTTTTTTGTGCAATCCCGAACGGCTGACCGACATATGAAGCGCAATGCTGTCAATGAGATTCTCGGTTTCGGAAAGGTTGTTCATGATAATTTCGTTAACACGGGTAAGGAAATTCAGATCCGCACAATTTCTTGCTATAGTCTGGGGCGGAGTCATTGGAGAGGAAGTAAAGACATCCTTTAATTGATTCCTGTTCTTGATAATGCTCGCAATCTGTGCTTTTAAAAATTCCGGGGAAAAAGGTTTTTCAATGAACACATCGGCTCCGTAATCCAATCCGGCTGTTTTGGAGTGAAGATCCGTCTGGGCAGTGAGCAGTATTATGGGGATATGACAAAACAGGGATTCCGAACGAATGGCTTTGCAAAGATCTATTCCGTCCATAACGGGCATGAGTATATCTGTTACAACAACATCAATGATCCGGTTCTCTTCCAGTCGTTCCAGGGCTTCTTTTCCATTATTTGCCGTAACAACATTGTAGATTCTCCCCAGATTAACAGTTAGAAAATTCAACAATTCCACATTGTCTTCGACTACAAGGATTGTGTGATCATAATCCCCTTCCGGTTGGGATTGTGCGGAAGTGCTTTCTCCGCCCGTCTGGCCTGAAGCAACTTCCAGTACCTCTTTTTCCAATGACTCACCTTCCAGGCTAGCCTCGACAAAAGGAATAACGACCGTAAATACAACTTTGCTATCCTCGTTTCTGATGTCAATTCTTCCCTCGTGTTTTTCCACCAGATGCTTTACCAGGGCAAGCCCCACACCGCTTCCTTCTTTCCTTCTGAAAGTCCCCTGATCATTTATCTGGAAGAAAGGCATAAATATTTTATCAAAATATTCGGGAGGAATCTCTTGTCCGTTGTTGGTGACTTCAATCACCAGATCATTTCCCCTTCTGTCTAACAGTACCCGGATGAAATCTTTTGCATATTTCAGTGCATTGTTGAGCAGGTTTCCCACAATTTTGTTAATAGCCTCGGCATCAACCACACAGATGTATTCTCTTTCCGGAATTGAGACTTCCATTTTCACGCCTTTAAGTTTACATATGGATTTAAACCGGTAAGAGACATCTTTTACTATCTCAGATACATCGGCCGGATGAAAATTGTAAACAAATACGTTTTGTTCAATTTTTCGAAAATCCAGTAACTGATTGGCCAGGGTGTGCAATCGTTCTACATTGCGTTCCATAATATCAAAATTTTCCCTGGAATGATCTGCGGGAGGAAGCGAATGAATGATGTTTTCCAGTGGAGCCTTGATCAGACTGAGCGGCGTACGAATTTCATGTATAATGTTTGTAAAAAAACTGATCTTCTGATCGTACAATTCTTTCTCTTTGTCCAATTGATACTGGAGCATGT
>JAAYYL010000155.1 GCA_012515395.1 Bacteroidales bacterium | reverse complement strand
TCTGCCATTTCAACACCCAGGCTGGCGTTTTTCACATTGGTATTCACCTGCCATTTGTTAAAAATGGGAACGGTAAGCGATAAACCGATGGACGGGTTGTTATTGTTCTTTAACTGATCCCAGAATCCGGCTGAAGAGCCTCCCAGGAGATCATCCATGGATCCGGTTCCGGGGTCGGTTTCTTCTGTGGTGTCATCGTCTTTTTTCTTATTCGCATCGGAATAAAAAGATGAATATCCTAAGGAAAGAGAGAGTCGCGGGTAACGACCGCCGCGAGCTATGGCCAGTTCATGTTGACGTTGTTCCAGGCTGAATTCGGTCTTTTTGATCTGGGGCAATTCCTGTGATGCATAGAAAAGTTCTTCAACGGAAACGGGTTCCATTTCATGAAGGTCGCCGATTTTTGGAATAACTATCCGGAACTCTGAATCTGTGGGGAGGTCAAGCAATTGTTGAAGGTTAAGGTAATACGTACGCAGGTTGTTCTGAGCCTCTACCACTTGCAATTCTTCGGTGGCCAGTTGCGATTCCACCTCCAGCAGGGCACTCAGCGGCTGGCTGCCGGCATCTACCAGCTTGCGTGTCCGCTCGCATTGTTCGGCTACGCTTTCACGGCTTTGACGCGCTGCATCAAGGATCTCACCGGCCAATAAGACGTTCAGGTAACTGCGTGTGATTTCAATGGAAATCTCGTTACGCAATTTCTGAACTTCCTGGATGGCAATGCTGAGTTTGGATTTTTCCTGTTTGACGGTATTCAGTTTTTGAAGGCCTGTAAAGAGATCCATGTCTGCATAGATCCCCATGCCGGTATTGGTACTCCGTACGTGATTCAGAATGGTCAGGGTAGACAGGTCTACGGACTGTCCCCAGTTGACGTTTTCGTTAATACGTGCGCTTACGGAAGGTCCGAAGGCCATTTTTGACTGGAAAAGGGTGTTCTCGGTCTGAGTAACCCCCAGTTCCTGTTGTTTTATGGTCAGGTTGTTTTCCCATGCATAACGGATGCATTCTTCCAGGGACCATGTCTGCTGGCCGTGTATGGATAACGGAAACAGCAACACCAATAGCAACAAATATAAGGAACGGTATTTCATAATGATAACTAAGTATATCCTGCAAATTTACTTTTATTTATAGAATATGCAACAACGATGCCTAAAACAGAAAGCAGGCACAGCAATACGTTCAAGGCTGCCCGTGCCGGGGAATAGAGGATACTAACTTCCTGAAAAGTACAATGAAAGGTATAGATTATAACATTATATACCCAATGAGTTGCAGTACACAAAGACAGGTCTTTTGTCTTCAGGAATAAAAAGCCAAGTACAACGCCTGTGATAAAACGTTGTCCAAGCAAAGAAACAGATTCCGGACGGTGACACAGAGAAAACAACAAAGCCGGAAGCAACAGTATGATCCAGCGAGGCATACCGTTTTTTTGCATACGGCAGATCAGAAATTCCCGAAACAGCAATTCTTCGCTCAGGGAAGCCCAGAAAAAAGTTCCCAGAACGATCGCCGGAAAGGTGCCCGTTACTGCTTTGAAAAAAGCCTTTCCCGTAAGGCTCAGGGTCAGTATTACCACCGGAATCAGCATGATACCCGCATAAGATAATATCTGTTTCCAGGGTAGTGCGGGCACGTCTGTCATTTTTTTACGTTTGACTGTTATGTGGCTTAGAGCAATTCCCATTGCTCCAAGAGCATGTGTTAAGAGGTGGTCAATTCCGAATACTGCTTTCAATGAGGCGGATAGAAACAGTACCGGCAACGAAAAAATGACATAGAGCCCGACGGGATAGGCTAAAAACAAGTACTTACGCATCAGGCCGGTACGGCCGCTTTTGTAAGTTTTCCGAACAGGTTGCATCCCATATCGTACAGAGCACGGAAGGCCTGTCCCAGGATCTCTCCGAATTTGTATGCCAGGTCGGCATCAAAATCGGACATTCCACCGGCGACGGCACAACAGGCGTTGTCGCTCAGCGACACAAAGCCCGGCATGTATTGAGGGCAGTCTGACGTTTTCATTTGTTCCATCCCGCTTTGAAACCGTCAATAAAACTGTCAACGTTTTTGGCAAGAGTAGTAACCAGTATCCCTGCTTTACCCATTTTTCCCGCCAGTCCGTTGAGCAGGTCCTCCAGGATATCTCCCAGGACCCCGTAATCGGATTCTCCTCCGGTAACTACGCACCGGGCCGTTTGGTCCAGTGGAGTGAACCCAAAATTCCGCATCACATAATCACTCATACTTTTTAGGTTTTAAAAAATTAGTTCTCACCGTTCAGGCGCGTGAGATTCCGCCGGCAAGCGCGCGTTTGCTTTTATAGTCCCTGCTGTTTGCACCAAACAGCATATTTCCCGTTGTTTTTCATCAATTCCCTGTGACCGCCCTGTTCCGCTATGCGGCCGTTTTCCAGTAATATAACCGTGTCTGCAACAGACAAAGTGGACATCCTGTGCCCTATGATGATGATGCCTGTTCCTTCCCGGCTCCAGCAGCCCAACGCTTCCAACACATAGGTTTCGGAAGTGCTGTCCAAAGAGGAGGTTGCTTCGTCCAGAATGAGCCAGCCGGGTTTGCGGTAAGCGGCACGGGCCAAAGCAATACGCTGACGCTGTCCTCCGGAAAGCTGAACACCCTGTTCGCCTACAGGAGTCAATATCCCGCGTGGCAAGGCATCCAAAAATGCATCCAGCCCCAGTTGCCTGCAAAGGGCCAGTACCAGGTCCATATCCGGCGAATGATCTCCAAGGGTAATATTTTCCAGAATGTTTCCCCTGAACAGATCGGCTTTCTGAGGTACGATACCCACAATCTTTCGCCAGGTGTCCAGCGGGATCTCTTCCACGGAAGTCGTCCCCAAACGGATGGACCCAAAGTCCGGTGTATACATTCTAAGCAGCAGTTGACTCAGGGTACTTTTCCCCGAACCGCTTTCCCCGGCAATTCCGGTAATACTTCCTGCCGGAAAAACGTAACTGAAATCCCGGAACAGGGTCATCCGGCCCGGGTAATGGAAGTGCACCTGTTCAATGACCAGGTTTCCCTGGCACGTTCCCGGCACAGGATCTTCCCTGCATTCCGCTCCCTTTCCCGACGGATCCTGTTCCGTGTCCAGTTCCATGATCTCGAAAAGACGTTCTCCCGCGATTCTGGCGTCTCTGTATTTTTGGCTGAACCCGATGATCTCGCTTACCGGGGCTGAAAAATAGGCAGTCAGCGCATAAAATGAAAGCAATTCCCCAAAGCTCATGACATCCTTTGTAACAAGGGTGGCACCCAACCACAAGATTGCCAGGCCCGATGTTCGGTTTATGACCTCACCCCCGGTTGCTGCGCGCAGCTGATTCATTCCTCCACGGTAGGCATGCTGTATGTAGCGCTTGAAGTTTTCACGGGTCTTGCCAATGATATGTTCCTGGGCCGCACTGTATTTTATCTGTGCCACTCCCTGCAGGGAGTCTACCATTTCTGATTCCAGGGAAGCCTGCGAAGTCATGATCAGGCGTTGCGTGTTTTTATTCCGCCTGTCAAAAAGGTAGTAAATACCTGCGTAGAGGGGAAGACAAGCCAGGCAGACAAGGGTCAGTTTGGGGTTGAAAAGCCACATGATCCCAAAAGAAAAAAACAGCGTGAAAACGCTTAGTGCGATATTCATCAAACCGTTGCTCAGGAAGTTGCTCACCTTGAAAGTGTCATTCATTCGGGCCACCAGTTCACCGGAAGGTCTTTGGTCAAAAAACCGTTGCGGAAGGTACATCAGGTGCCGGTAGAACCCCGTTGCCAGCCGCATGGCTATCCTGAATCCGGTGCGTAACAGATAACGTACCCTGAAAACATTCAGGGCAAGGGCACAGACAGATATATACACCATTGAAAATCCCAATATCCGCAACACGTTTCCCTGTCCCCCGGGGATTACCTTGTCTGCTATCTGTTGCAGGAACAAGGCAGAGGCTATGCCTGTGAAAGTATACAGAAACGAGGCAGCCAATCCGTTGAATAAAAGACGTTTTTCTCCTTTCATCAATACTTTTAGGCGGTGTGAAAAGGACGGTATGAAGTTGCCTTTTTTAAAATCAGGACCGGGTTTGAGCGTCACCACCACGCCTGTCCACAGGGAAAGCACTTCCCTTACGGACACACGGTGCATGCGTCCATCTTCCGGGTCCATGATACGGCATTTTCTGTTTCTGCCAAAACGGCCCCGGGTCAATCCGTAATACACTACAAAATGTGTGTACCCGTTTGGTTTCAGAAAATGAAAAACCGAAGGAAAAGGAATTTGCATCAAGGTCGTTTCATCTGCCGGTGCAGCCTGTCCCGGTCGCCCGTAGGCTTCTGCAATCAGATGCAAAGCCCCGGCCCCTTCACGGATACCTTGTACGGAAATGCCGTGCGTCTGCGTACCGCTCAGTTGCCGGATCTGCTCCAGAGGAAAGCGTAATCCGAACCAGGCGGCGGCAGACGCCAGGCATGCCGCTCCGCAATCACTCACATGGTGTTGCCTGAATTTTATTTTTCTCATCCCTTCCTTCTTTGAAAAACGGAGCTGTTCCTTCTTCCTGCACCGGCCGACATGTTATAAACAGAGCCCGCACGTCCCCGTTTTCAACACTTAGCAAACCCTTCTCTGCGGACAACTCCGTGGACACGAACAACAGAAAGACAACCATTCCCGTCACAGTTGCTACGATAATCGCTATGAAAAAAATGAAAAACCCCTTCTTATCTTTCCTGTCAATGATTTCTTTGCCGATTGACGTGCACGCAAGTGCGGGATAGGACGGTTTACGGATTGCCTTCATATTGCAAACCTAACCCGCCGAAACAGAAAATCGGGGACAAAAAAAATAAAAGGATCAAAAGATCAATGGGATAAAAGGACAATTATGAGCCCAGGAACGGCAGGTACGGCATCAGGATGGATGAGAACTTTTCAACTACGGGATACAGGCGTGATGCCTCAAAAGCTTCTGTGGGCAGGAACGGGGCATAATCGTTGACCAGGGTCAAAATATAGGATAAAATGACAAGCAGAATATTCCATTTTATCCACCCGAATATTGCCCCTGTCAGGCGGTTGAGCCATCCCAGCAGGACAATTTTCAAAAGCCGGTCCAAAAGACGTCCCAATAAAGCGACAACTATAAGCACGATAACGAATGTTGCAACAAAAGCTACGATTTTCAGCCCGTCTCCGTTCCAGCCGAACCATTCCACTATGCGGTCGGCGGCAAAACCGGAGAAATGAAACGAAAAATAACAGGCCAGGATCAGTGCCAGGATACCGAACACTTGTTTGATAAGTCCTTTGCTCAGCCCTTCGATTATGGCCAGAACCCATACTATCAAAAGTATGATATCTATGTAATTGAGTGAAAGTTTCGCTAACATGTTTTCAAAGATAGCTAAGATTCGTATCTTTGCAAACTATTTTTTACCCCGTTTTGTTATGAAGTTCCCTGAATATAAGAACCTTGACCTCCCTGCAGTACAGGAAAAAATTGTTGAATCATGGAATGATCACAACACTTTTGGTCGTTCCATTGACGAACGTTCCGATGCACCTGCCTTCGTTTTCTTTGAAGGCCCCCCCTCGGCAAACGGAAAACCGGGCATCCATCACGTCATTTCACGCACCATCAAGGACGTGATCTGCAGGTACAAGACACAGCGGGGGTTCCGGGTGGAAAGACGGGCCGGCTGGGATACCCACGGATTGCCCGTTGAATTGAGTGTGGAGAAGATGCTGGGTATTACCAAGGAAGATATCGGCAAAACCATTTCCGTGGAAGAATACAACGCTGTATGCCGCAAGGAAGTGATGCGTTACACGCGGGAATGGGAAACGCTGACCCAAAAGATGGCCTATTGGGTAGACATGAGCCGTCCGTACGTGACCTATCACAATTCTTATATTGAAACTGTCTGGTACCTCCTTAAGGAAATCCACAAAAAGGGATTGCTCTACAAAGGATACTCCATACAGCCCTATTCTCCGGCGGCAGGATCAGGACTCAGTTCCCACGAATTGAATCAGCCCGGTTGCTACAAAGACGTAAAAGACACTACCTGTACCGCACAATTTGCCGTGATACCGGATGAAAAAAGCCGGTTCCTTTTCACGGGGGAAGGGGAGCAGGTATATTTCCTGGCCTGGACCACCACGCCCTGGACCTTGCCTTCAAATACGGCGCTCTGTGTGGGTCCCGGCATCCGCTATATCAAGTTGCGTACGTTCAATCCGTATACCGGTGATCCCATATCCGTAATAATGGCCGAAGACCTGAAAGAAACACTCTTCCCGGCCAAAAATGCCGAAATACCCATGGAATCCTACCAACCCGGAGATAAAGCCGTTCCTTATGTACAGGAACCCGGAACGTATACCGGGAAAGACCTGGAAGGCATCCGTTACAGCCAGCTTTTGCCGTGGATCAACCCCGGAGATGGAGCATTCCGGGTAATTACCGGGGACTTTGTTACAACCGAAGAAGGAACGGGAATTGTTCATATAGCTCCCACCTTCGGCGACGATGACAACAAAGTGGCCAAAAAACACGGTATTCCAGCGTTGCTGTTGACCGACAAAAACGGAGCGTTGTGCCCTATGGTAGATAAAACCGGAAAATTCTTTTTAACTGAAGAACTGGATCCGGCTTTTGTGGCTTCCCATGTTAATGCAGAACAGTACAAGCCGTTTGCAGGCCGTTTTGTAAAAAACGTTTACGATCCGCACTGGAGTGAAGAAAAAGAACAGAAGGGGGAATTTGATTCCCTGGATGTAGACATTTGCATGTGGCTGAAAAAGAACGGACTGGCTTTTCGTATAGAAAAGATGGTCCATAACTATCCCCATTGCTGGCGGACCGACAAACCGGTGCTCTATTATCCGCTGGATTCGTGGTTCATACGGACCACTGCTGTTAAGGAACGCATGATGGAGTTAAACGACACCATCAACTGGAAACCCGCCTCTACCGGAACCGGCCGCTTTGGTAAATGGCTGGAAAACCTGCAGGACTGGAACCTTTCCCGCAGCCGTTTCTGGGGTACACCGCTTCCGGTTTGGCGCACCGAGGACGGCAGTGAGGAACGCTGCATCGGGTCGTTGCAGGAATTATACGATGCTCTGGAGGAATCGGTACAGCAAGGATACATGAAGTCCAACCCGCTGAAAGACAAAGGTTTTGTCCCGGGAGATTTCACCCCGCAGAATTACGAAAAAATTGATTTGCACCGTCCTTTCGTGGACGAATGGATCCTTGCCTCGGCAAAAGGAAAACCCATGCGCCGCGAAACCGATCTGATAGACGT
>JAAYYL010000154.1 GCA_012515395.1 Bacteroidales bacterium | reverse complement strand
GCTTCCATCTTTTTGAAAAAGGCTGTCAACGCACAAAAAAACAAAGACTGGGAACAGGTATATGACGCTTCCTCCAAAGCCATTCAGTATATGGATAATGCACAATCCAACAAACTGCTGGGTTTGGCCGCCATGGAACTGAAACGTTTTCCGGAAGCATTGACCGCCTGGGAAAAAGTAATGAAAAGCGATCCCCAGGCAAAGGATATCAACACCACTTACTACCGCCTGGCAGTAGTATACGAAGGGTTGGGTGATAAAGCCAATGCCTGTGCTTATTACAATAAGATCCTGAACGATCCCAATTTCAAATCCATAGCTGAATACAAGATCAAAACCGAATTGAAGTGCGAATAGACACATTGTCTCACGCTATATTGTTTAGTGGAGAAGAGGGCTCCGGTGCTTTACCGCAAGCCCTCTCTCTGGCTAAATACATACTCTGTACCCAAAGAACTGAAGACGGGCAGGCATGCGGAACGTGTTCCTCCTGCCGGAAAGTTCAAAACGTGATACATCCGGACCTGCATTTTGTAGTTCCCGTAAACCGGGCCAAAGGAGGCCCGTCTTCCCGCATGCCCGTAACGGATGATTTTATTGACATCTGGAGGCAATCATTCCTGGAGAATCCGGACATTACCGAACAGCAGTGGTATGAAAAACTGGATATTGAAAACAAACAGGGTGCCATAGGAACGGCAGAAGCAGAAAGCATCATCCGTAAACTTCAGTTCAAGTCGTTTGAAGGCGGGGCCCGGGTCATGATCATATGGCTCCCGGAACGCATGAACATTTCCGCATCCAATAAATTGCTCAAGATACTGGAAGAGCCGTCCCCCGGCACTTACTTTTTACTGGTCAGTCACCGTCCGGATCAGTTGCTTCCCACCATCCGCAGCCGGTGCATGCACGTACAGGTTCCTCCGAAAGACCGCAGGCCCGTTTCCGCCCAATCTTACGAAACCCTGCAAAACCTCCTGGACCTGTGCTTTTCCGGCAAACCATCCGGTATTCCGGACTGGGCCGAGGAGGTGGCTTCCCGCGGAAGGGAAGCCCAAAAAGCATTCTTGTCCGACTCATTGCAGATACTTCGTCAGTATTACATGATTTTTCTGGGAGTGCCGCAACTGGCCTTCCTTGACAAGCCGACGGAGATTTCCTCTCAAAGGTATGCAACTCGTATGGGCGGGGTTTTCTTTCAGAAGATCTACCATAGGCTGAACACCTCCCTGGAACAACTGGAACGCAATGTCAATGCCCGGCCTTTGTTCTGTTCGCTGGCGTTTGACTTTTTTCTATCTTTGCAGAGATAGTCTTTGATATAATGGAAGAAAATAATATAAAACATGATTGTTCACGCGGATGTGTAGTGGAAAGAACTCCCATGGGAGATCTCCAATGCACCATGAATTACAGCACCTGCAAACTGGCAACCTACAACTGGCTGGAAGGACTGGACCTTCAGCAATTCAACGATATTTTTGAGATCCGTTTTAAAAACACACACAAGGGATTTTACAGGAATGCATCGGACACCACTTTAAAAGTAGGAGATATTGTGGCGGTAGAAGCAGCTACCGGTCACGACATCGGGCTGGTAAGCCTGGCGGGCCCGTTGGTGTTGAAACAGATGAAACGCCACAAGCTGAATCCCCAAACGTACGAATTCAGGAAAATTTACCGGAAAGCCAAACTGCTTGACCTGGAAAAATGGCAGGAGGCCATTGCCCGGGAACACCATGTACTCATGCGTTCACGGCAGATTGCTGCAGCCGAAGGCCTCCAAATGAAGATCGGGGACGTAGAATTCCAGGGAGACGGGACCAAAGCCATCTTTTATTACATAGCAGACGAACGGGTGGATTTTCGGAAACTCATCAAATTGTTTGCTTCTGAATTTTGTATTCGTATAGAAATGAGGCAGTTCGGGGC
>JAAYYL010000153.1 GCA_012515395.1 Bacteroidales bacterium | reverse complement strand
TTCACAACTGGAAATTGAAGTCAAAAGCCGCAGTTCAAAAGCGCAATTGCACCTGGATAACCGTTCCGTTGAAATTGACCTACCTTATGCATTCGTCGTAAAAAAGGCACCCTTCAATATCACCAGCCTGTCTTTTGCCGGGAATGATTTCATCACTACGTTGAGAGAAAAACTGATGTTGGGATTTGATAAAAGAAACGGAGGAGAAGATTATGCATGATGAAACCGGCAAAATGCCCCGTCACGTATCCATAATCATGGACGGGAACGGGAGGTGGGCATTATCCCGAGGTCTGGAAAGAAACCTGGGGCATCGCCAGGGAGTGGAAGCCGTACGTGAAGCAACGGAATTTGCCGTGGAAAAAGGCATTTCTTACCTGAGTCTTTTTGTTTTTTCTGAAGAGAACTGGGGCCGTCCCAAGCGCGAAACAGACGCGCTGATGTCACTCATGGTACATTCCATTCACAGTGAAACACCCACCTTGATGAAGAACAACGTTCGTTGCATATTCATTGGTGACCGGACCCATCTAAAACCCGATGTGCTGGAACGGATGGACCGGTGTGTGGAGCAAACCTCCAAAAATACTGCCATGACATTGATCCTGGCTGTCAATTACAGCGGCAAATGGGATATTCTCCAGGCGGTTAACCGTTATATTGAAAATGAAGGGTCCAACTTTGACAAAATTGACAAAAATCCGGAAGCTTTTTCCAGATACCTTTCTACTGAAGGTATTCCGGATCCGGACCTTATGATCAGAACGAGCGGAGAAATGCGTATCAGCAATTTTATGCTATGGCAGATGGCTTACACTGAATTATATTTTACACCGGTACTTTGGCCTGATTTTCGCAAACCTGACTTCGAGACAGCCTTGAACGCTTATTTTAACAGGAAGCGCCGGTTTGGAAAGATTGAAGAATCATACTAATATTCCCTGAATGAAGCACCTGTTTTTCTGCCTAGTTTTTATTGTTTCCGGAATTCCGTTGTTTTCACAGATTACGGTAAAAAATGCCCAAGCGGATTCTACCGCGGGAAAACAGAGTTCTGTGGTAATCGATTATTCGGATCCAAGGGAATGTGTTATTTCCGGACTTACCGTTACCGGAGTAAATTACCTTAACCCGGATCAGATCCTTTCCCTGACAGGTTTGGCAATGGGTGATACCATTACAATTCCCGGAGAAGAATTGCAAACTATAGTGAAACGTTTGTTTATGCAGCGTTTCTTTTCAGACGTGGGCGTTTATGTAGACAGCCTTGTTAACGATAAAGCATATATCAACATCAATATTGTTGAACGCCCCCGGGTTTCCCAATGGAAGTACGAAGGGGTCAAGAAAGGAGAACAGACCGATATTGAAGAAAAGGTGAGACTTAGAAGGGGGAGTGAATTGTCAGATTATGTCATCAAATCCTCCGGCGACCTGATCAAAGAATATTATGTTGAGAAAGGTTTTTTAAACGCTGAGGTAACAGCAACGCATAAAGAAGATACAACCATCAAAAATGCCGTTCAGGTTACTTTTCATGTTGACCGTAAAGATAAAGTTCGCATCAAGGAAATCAACTTTATCGGAGGAGATCAACTGTCCCTGCTGAAAAAGCGCTTTGCGATGAAGAAGACTAAAGATAAAAGACTTTACAACTTCTTCTTCAGCAAAAAATTTGATGAAAAGGAATTCAACAACGACAAACAGCTCTTGCTGCAAAAATACCATGAGTTGGGGTACCGGGATGCCCGTATTGTCAGGGATTCAATATACCAGATAGACGAAAAAAGTTTAGGAATTGATATTGTGATAGATGAAGGGACACAGTATTATTTCAGGAATATTACATGGACCGGGAATACACAATATTCGAGCGAAATGCTGAATTCCGTTTTACGGATTGAGAAAGGGGACATTTACGATGTGGTCACAATGGAAGAACGACTGTTCGGGGGAGGTAAAACTCAGCAAGGCAATGTTTCACAGATCTATAAAGACCAGGGATATCTGTTTTTCAGGGTCGTTCCCGTTGAAGTTAACATTGTTCAGGATTCAGTCGATGTGGAAATGCGGATTTTTGAAGGCAAACCGGCCACCTATAACAGGATAATCATAAACGGGAACAATGTCTCCAATGAAAAGATCATCCGCCGCCAGGTCTTTACACGTCCCGGGTATCTCTTCAGTCAGACGGAACTGGAGCGGTCAATACGTGAAATAGCGTCAATGGGTCACTTTGACCAGGAGGCCATCATGCAGATGGGTTCGGGCTTCAATGTAGTTCCCAACCAGGTAAACAATACGGTAGATATAATATACAATGTAACCGAAAAGCCTGACAGCCAGTTTGAAATTGCAGGCGGTTGGGGAGGCAACACCTTTGTAGGTACCGTGGGGATCAGTTTTAACAACTTCTCCATCAAACGCTTGTTCGATAAAGAAGCCTGGAGGCCTGTTCCATTGGGAGACGGACAAACTTTATCACTTCGCTTCCAGACCAACGGTACTTATTATATGGCACTGAGTGCTACGTTTGTGGAACCGTGGCTTACAGGGAAAAAGCCTACATCATTCAATTCCAGCATATATTATACAAGACAGACGGCTTCTACTTACTATTACCTTACCAATGACCAGTTCATGGAGGTATACGGATTGGGTATAGGCCTGGGGACCCGGCTTAAATGGCCTGACAATTACTTCGTTTTTTACAACCAACTGGATATTAAGCGCTACAATTTGCAGGACTGGGGCTATTATTTCATGTTCACCGACGGTCAGTCCAACATTATTGATTATACGGTTACCTTACAAAGAAACTCTACCGACCAGATCATATATCCCCGCCAGGGTTCCGATTTTAAATTCGGGTTACAGGTGACCCCTCCGTATTCCTTATTCAGGGATAAGAATACCGACTATTCAGCAATGACCGAAGCTGAAAGATACAGATGGATAGAATACCATAAGTGGACCTTTGATGCCAGTATCTACACACGATTAATAGGCGATCTGGTATTGATGACCAGGGCTAATTTCGGATATCTTGGTTATTACAGCCGGAAATTGGGGTATTCTCCCTTTGAAGGATTTATGCTGGGTGGTGACGGTATGAGCGGATACAACACTTATGGTGCCGACATCGTATCCCAGAGAGGTTATTCAAATTATTCACTGACACCTACTATTGATGATGCTTATGCCGGTAGGGTTTACGACAGGTTTACCGTGGAATTGCGCTACCCGGTGATCTTACAGCCGCAATCAACCATATATGCCCTTCTTTTTCTTGAGGGAGGAAATTGCTGGAGCGATATGCGCGATTTTAATCCCTTTTCCATTAAACGCGCGGCCGGTGTAGGTGTACGGGTCTTTTTACCCATGATCGGTCTTTTGGGAATTGATTGGGGGTACGGGTTCGATACCGATTTCAGCGGGAAAAAAGGCGGGTCGAATTTCCATTTCATGATTGGACAAACTTTTTAAATACATCATTATGAAAAGAATGATATTTTTCTTACTGGTTAGCCTGGTGACCGTCAGTATGTCGGCCCAGAATTATGCCGTAATCAATTCAGAAACCATATTGGGATCGTTGCCTGAATACACATCGGCACAGGAACAGATTTCCGATTTGCAGGAACAGTACCAGCAAAAAATTCAGGCTGAGTACGATCAGCTTGAAGCTATGTTTCAGCAATATCAGAATGATAAAGCGCGGCTTTCCGCTCAACAGAAAAATGCACGCGAACAAGAAATACTGGATCGGGAGGAAGAAGTGAAAGCTTTACAGGAACAGTATTTCGGAAAAGAAGGTACTTTGGCAAAGACATCCGAGGTGCTTTTCAAACCCATACAGGATCGTTTGCAAGAAGCCATCAAGTATATTGCAGACAACAAGGAATTTTCGTTGGTCATTGATATTGCGGCCGGTATGGGTGTGGTCCATTATTCCCCTGATATTGATATTAGTAATCTGGTTTTGGAAAGATTACAAGCTGTCAGGTAAATTTTAGTACATTTGTAATCTTTAAACCAAAAACTTATGAAACGTATTGCTACTGTCCTTATTTTGTTGATATGTGTAATTGGCACATCTTCTGCACAAAACCTGAAATTCGGTCATATTAATTCCCAGGAATTGATAGCCCTTATGCCCGAAAGGGATTCAGCTCTTATAAAATTGCAGGATTATACCAATGAACTGGAACAAACCATAACAGAAATGCAACAGGAGTACCAGACAAAATACAACACATACCAGCAGAAACAGGCTACCTGGACAGCTGCGGTTCTGGAAGCAAAACAAAGAGAATTGATAGAGATACAGCAACGTCTTGAGCAATTCAGCCAGGGTGCCCAGCAGGAATACCAGCAAATGCAACAAATCTTGCTTTCCCCTGTATTCCAGAAAGCTAACGAGGCTATTGCCAAAGTAGCCAAAGACAACGGGTTCGCCTTTATCTTTGACCTTTCGGTAGGAGGAGTGATCTATTTTGACGAACAAGTCAGTGTGAACATTTTGCCTATGGCCAAAAGTGAACTCGGTATACCGGCAGAAAAAGTGGCTCCCACCCAGTTGCCCGGAATGGAACAACAACAATAACGTCAATCTCTATGAACGGTTTATCCATTGGAATAATGGATTCCGGAATTGGTGGGCTTTCAGTTCACAGTCATATCAAGGCGCTTCTCCCGGAGGAGCGCCTGATTTATGTGGCAGATACTGCATATTGTCCATATGGAACAAAACCGGTGGAAACAATTATTCACAGGTGCGATCTGATTACCCGTTTTTTATTGAAAATGGGGAGTAAGATAATTGTCCTGGCCTGCAATACGGCAACAGCTGCGGCGATTGACACTTTGCGTAACAACTTTCCACAAACACTCATAGTAGGGATGGAACCGGCCGTGAAACCGGCCGTACTCCATACAAAAACAGGGGTGGTAGGGGTCCTGGCCACCCGGGGAACCTTTATGGGCTCCTTATACAACAGGACGCTTGCTACATTTGCGGGAGAAGTAAAAGTGCTGGAAAAAGTTGGTGAAGGATGGGTGCAGGCCGTTGAAAAGGGAGATCTGTATTCTGCGGAAACTGAAGAAATGATCCGCCAGGCAATTATTCCCATGCTGGATGCAGGGGCCGACCATCTGGTGCTGGGATGTACCCATTACCCTTTTTTGATACCCTTAATAAGAAAAATCGCGGGACCCGGAGTGGAAATTGTGGATCCTGCTCCGGCCGTAGCCAGAAGGGTTAGTCAATTACTTCATGAAAACGGAATGATTTCAGAAAAACGAATGTCTTTGTCCGGGGATCTTTATTATACCTCAGGTGAAGATACCAGTGTGCTGCCTAAAGCCGTACCGAATGCGGCGAAAGGCGGTATAATAAACTGGAGGCCGTATACTTTTGAAAACATGGCATAAATATCTTTTGCCTGAGGAAGTCGGGTCAGGGACCCTACAAAAACCACATTCGTTTTGTGACAACTTCTGCATATCATTACCGCCATACTTCCTATTACCTGAAGAACAAGATTGATCAGCGCAACGGCAAGATCTTCCTTGCCTGCCCGTGCAGCCTGTTCCGTGTAAAGAGGATGGGCCAGTTTTCCGAAATTTGCGGCGGTTAGGTAGGGAGGTAAATGTTCCAGTTCCTGATCGGTGACATCTCCAATAAGAAGGTCCACATTTTTAAGTTTACCATGAGATGCCATGCGAACTATTTCATGAACTGAAGAGCAACCCAACAAGCTGTGACCCAGACCGGTAAGAGTGCCGCCTCCGACTCCGGTACCTCCCAGGTGTCTGTATTCTTCTGGTGAAGCGTCTATGTAAGTAGTTCCGGTTCCGGTATTTACTACCAACGCTTCTTTTAATCCGGTCAGGGCTAACCCCCCCCGTCCGATGGATTCAATTTCCTGAACAATTCTGGTGGGTATACCCAGAATATTGTCTTTTACCAGGTTGGCATGTGTTCCTGTGGCGGAAATCTGATCTATTGCTTTTAAAGGAATATTCTCCTGATGCAGGAAACTTTCCAGGGCGTTGTAAAAATCGGGTACGTAATCGTTCGTCTTATATTGAAAAATAGCCTGGGGTGAAGGATAATCCTTGTCCCCAGGCTTAGTAAGAGCCATTTTAGTTAATGTAGAACCAAAATCAAGCCCCAGTCTGTACATGATTATACAACTCCTTGTTCAAGCAGGGCCCTTGCCACTTTCATAAATCCGGCAATGTTAGCTCCTTTTACATAGTTGATATAGCCGTCTTTTTGTTTGCCGTGATCTACACAGGCCTGGTGAATACTGGACATAATCTGGTGCAATTTGGCATCTACTTCTTCTGCGGTCCAGTTCAGGTGAGCGGCATTTTGTGTCATTTCCAGACCGGATGTTGCCACACCGCCTGCATTAACGGCTTTGCCGGGTGCAAAATTGACTTGTGCTTTCTGGAAGGCTTCTACTGCCTCAGGAGTACAACCCATATTGGATAATTCGGCAACTAGTTCCACGTCGTTGGCTATCAGCTTCTTAGCGTCTTCTCCGTTCAATTCGTTCTGGGTGGCACAAGGCAAGGCGATATCTACTTTCACTTCCCATGGACGTTTGCCGGCATAAAATACAGAACCGGCGAATTTATCTGCGTAGGGTGCTACGACATCATTTCCGCTTGCACGCAGTTCCAGCATATATGCGATTTTTTCTTCATCCAGACCGGCTTGATCGTAAATGTAACCGTCAGGTCCGGAGATTGTTACTACTTTTGCTCCCAGTTCTGTGGCTTTTTGGGCAGCTCCCCAGGCAACATTGCCGAAGCCCGATACGGAAACGGTCTTTCCTTTAAGGTCTTGTTTCTTTTCCTGTAGCATGTGCTGTACAAAATATACACCGCCGTAACCGGTAGCTTCCGGACGAATCAGGGATCCTCCCCATGTTAACCCTTTTCCGGTGAGTACTCCGGTGTGTTCGCGGGCCAGTTTCTTGTACCATCCGTACAGATAGCCGATTTCACGAGCTCCAACTCCTATGTCTCCTGCAGGAACGTCGGTGTCGGGTCCTATATGATTCCATAATTCAGTCATAAAAGCCTGGCAGAAACGCATAATTTCGTTAGAAGAACGGCCGCGCGGGTTGAAATCGGATCCTCCCTTACCGCCTCCCATAGGCAATGTGGTAAGTGCATTCTTGAATACTTGCTCAAATCCAAGGAATTTCAAAATGGATAGATTTACTGAATAGTGAAATCTGAGGCCACCCTTGTAAGGTCCAATGGCATTGTTGAACTGTACACGGTATCCTGTATTTACCTGTACATCTCCTTTGTCATCAACCCAGGTTACCCTGAATGTGAAAATGCGATCAGGCTCTACCAGGCGTTCAATGACTTTGGCTTTTTCAAATTCAGGATGCTGGTTGTAAACATCCTCAATAGATTCCAAAACTTCGTGAACAGCTTGCAGATACTCTTTTTCGTGACCGTATTTGGCCTCAAGAGTTGCCATTACTTCTTTTGCTTTCATGATACTAGAATAATTTTTTTTAATGTAAATATTATTGTTGGTGCATTATTTATTCCACTTCCCAGGTGGCTCCGCTGCGGAGCATATCGTTCATACAATGTATGGGAGATTTGTCGGATACTTCAATGACCTGATCACGTACCATATCGTCATAGGTGCGATCTTTGACTTTACGGATAACACCCAGTGCAACAGGCAATTCCGGCCATGTCATTTCACAAAGCATCATATGTAGTCCATGATTTGGTTCTTCAGCATTATGAACCAGAATATCATCTTTGGTTATCCCGTTTTCACCAATGGTTACGACTTTTAAACGCATCCCGTCCAGAACAAGGCCTTTGTCACCTTCTTTCCCGAATATCATGGGTTCTCCGTGCCGGAGAACTATGGTACGGTCCGCCCTGACACTTTTCTCTGATATTAAAGCATGGGTTTTGTCATTGAATATGACGCAGTTCTGGAGGACTTCCACCAAAGCCGTACCGTCGTGGCTGGCGGCTTCCACCATGATTTCCTGGGTGAGTTTCAATTCCACATCCAATGTACGTGCAAAGAACGTTCCACGGGCACCCATGGCCAGGGCTCCCGGATTAAACGGATGTTCCACAGTCCCGAAAGGGGATGTTTTCGTAACGGTACCCCATTGGGAAGTGGGAGAGTACTGTCCTTTAGTGAGCCCGTAAATGCGGTTGTTAAACAGTACAATATTAATGTCTATGTTTCTTCGGATGGCATGTATCAGGTGATTTCCTCCGATAGCCAGAGAATCTCCGTCGCCTGTCATTTCCCAGACGGACAAAGTAGGATTCGCTACTTTGATTCCGGTAGCAATAGCGGCTGCCCTTCCGTGAATCCCATGAAAACCATATGTGTTCATGTAATAGGGAAAACGTGATGAACATCCTATTCCGGAAACAACAACATAACGTTCATGAGAATAGCCCAGCTTTTCACTGACTTCCGGTAATGCCCGTTGAATGGCTGCAAGAACAGCATGATCTCCGCAACCCGGACACCATTTCACTTCTTGATCTGATTTAAAGTCTTGAGGAGTGAATTTCATTTTAATAAATTATTGATTGCTTCGGTAATTTCTTCAATAATAAAGGGTTGCCCCTGTATTTTGTTATATTGCAAATAGGTGAATTGCGGAAATTTTGTCCTTAGGTAATTGGCAAAATGACCGCTGTTCAATTCAAATACAATGATCTTTTTAAAACGTTTGAGAACTTCCTCCGTATTCAGGGGCAGCGGATTGATGTAATCAAAATGAGCCAGGCCTACTTGTATGCCTTGAGAACGTAAATGACTTTCCGCACTCAGCATATGCCCGTAAGTTCCTCCCCAGCTAACCATAAGTATATCTCCATCTTCTGCGCCAATGACTTTAACCGGAGGTATTTCACGTGCCAGCAGTTCAACTTTTCTTGCACGTTCTTCTACCATTTGCTGATGAACCATAGGATCTGAGGAGACAGCCCCTTTGTGGTTTTTTTCAAGACCTCCAACACGGTGTTCCAACCCTGCCGTACCGGGCAAAGCCCATCTGGGAACCATGGTTTCGGGGTCTCGTTTGAAAGGATAAAAATAAGGTTCGTCGGGTTCAAGTTTGTGAACGATCGGGGGATTTATAGAAGGATAATCCTTCATGTCAGGAATCCTCCAGGGCTCTGATCCGTTGCCGAGGAATCCTTCGGAAAGAACAATGACCGGCATCATGTGTTCCATAGCGTGTTTAGCTGCATAAAATGCCGTTACGAAACAATGGGAAGGTGAATGCGGAGCCATTACGGCAACCGGACTTTCTCCGTTACGTCCGTACAAAGCCTGATTCAGATCAGTTTGCTCTGTTTTTGTGGGTATCCCTGTAGAGGGTCCCGCGCGTTGAACGTCCACTATTACTAAAGGCAATTCAGCCATTATGGCGAGTCCCAGGGCTTCTGTTTTCAACGAAAGGCCCGGCCCTGAAGTGGTTGTGACAGCCAGGGACCCCGCGTAAGAGGCTCCTATGGCAGTACAAATGCCGGCAATTTCATCTTCGCATTGCAATGTCTTAACACCCAGCTCCTTGTGTATGGCGAGTTCCTCCAGGATACCTGTGGCGGGAGTAATGGGGTAGGATCCGCAGAACAGTGGTCTTCCTGACTTTTCGGATGCAGCCATAAGACCCCAGGCAATGGCTCTGTTGCCATTGATATTGCGGTAGAGTCCCGGTTTCTGTTTGGAAGGTTTCACTATATAGGTATCCGCAATGGCCTGAATATTTCCGGCATAATTGTATCCGTTCCTGAGGACCCGGTTATTCATGTCAATCAATTCAGGCGATCTGGAAAACTTCTTATTGAAGAATTCTTCCGTATGTTTTAAAGGCATATTGTAAAGGAAAAAACAGATGCCTAAAGCAAACATGTTTTTGCATCTCAACCCTGCTTTCGGGTCCAGTCCGCAACTGTTGAGACAGTCTTTGGTCAGCGTGGTGATGGGAGCTGCAATGATGTTTCTGTTCTTGATCTTCAATTCCGTAAAAGGATCACTGGTCTGAAAGCCTGCTTTTTCCAAGCCCTTCTCATCGAACGTATCTGTATCCACAATGATCGTTGCGTTAGGTTTTAGCCATTTTACGTTGGACTTCAATGCGGCAGGATTCATGGCTACCAGTACATCGCAGTAATCCCCGGGAGTATATATGGCGCTGCTGCCAATATGGACCTGGAACCCGGATACTCCTGCTACGGTTCCCTGGGGAGCTCTGATCTCAGCAGGATAATCGGGAAACGTAGAGATCTCATTTCCGAAATAGGCAGATGCATCGGCAAAAAGAGACCCTGTCAACTGCATCCCGTCTCCGGAATCTCCTGAAAAACGAATTACTACGTCTTTTACGTCGATTACTTTGTGCTGCATAGGTTGGTGATATTGATTTATTATTAATAGTGGCAAATATATATAAAATAATAAGGGCCGCAGCCTTATTGATAATTATTTGTAATAATTTCCCATTATTTGGGCAATGTTCGTTCTTCTACCATTTTTTTGTAATCAGACAGAGAAGTAACCAGAATATTTTCGAATTCCCTTTGTCCCGTTCCCGCCGGGATCAAATGTCCGCAAATAACGTTTTCTTTAAGTCCTTCCAGTGTGTCACTCTTACCAAAAATGGCTGCTTCCGAGAGAACCTTGGTCGTTTCCTGGAACGAAGCAGCTGACATGAAACTGTTGGTCCGGAGAGCGGCTCGTGTTATACCTTGGAGCACCTGGTTGGAAGTGGCCGGCATGGCATCCCGTGCCTGCACCAGTTTCAGGTCTTTGCGTTTGAGGGTTGAGTTCTCATCCCGCAGTCTGCGAACAGTAACGGTCTGACCCGGCTTGAGTTCCTGCGAATCTCCTGCGTCGGTAACGATCTTCTTGTCAAAGATGAAATCATTCTCCTGCATAAATTCCCATTTGTCAACCAGTTGTTCGGGAAGGAAACGGGTGTCTCCCGGATCAACTATCTCTACTTTGCGCATCATCTGGCGAACGATCACTTCAAAATGTTTGTCGTTGATCTTTACACCCTGGTTGCGGTAAACACTTTGGATCTCATTGACAATGTATTCCTGTACCTTGGTGGGACCCTGTATTAAAAGTATGTCGGTCGGGGAAATGGCTCCTTCAGATAAAGCCATACCTGCGCGTACGTAGTCATTCTCCTGAACCAGTATCTGTTTGGACAGGGGAACCAGGTATTTCTTTTCTTCTCCTGTTTTGGAACGAACGATGATCTCCCTGTTTCCTCTTTTGATACGGCCCATCTGGACTTCACCGTCAATCTCGGATACAATGGCGGGGTTGGAAGGATTACGGGCTTCAAACAATTCGGTAACACGGGGAAGACCTCCGGTAATATCCCT
>JAAYYL010000026.1 GCA_012515395.1 Bacteroidales bacterium | reverse complement strand
TGCCCTCACGCATTACCACTTCTTCTCCGGTAAGCAGATCGTACGCCACACAAGCAAAGGGGATGGGCAGGTCGTCAAAGGTTTCCATATTGTGGTATCCCACGGTATATTCGCTCAGCATATCCATTACGGTACCACCGCTGAGCAAGCCGGTGGATATATAAAACCGGTCCTTATCAAAAGGGATGGTGATCAGGGTCCTGTCCGAGACGTCCTTTTCCGTAAAAAAGAGTTTATCCCGTGTAATTTTATCACTCAGCACATCCAGCCAGTTCTGGATACGCATTATACTGTCCATTGCCGCGGGGCTGAAGCCAATGGCGTACATACCGCCCACAATGGATCCCATACTTGTCCCTGCTATGTAATCAATGGGTATGCCGGCTTCTTCCAGAACTTTCAGAACGCCAATATGAGCGATGCCCTTGGCGCCGCCCCCGCTCAGCACCAACCCCACTTTTTTCCGCCTGCTCACTTTTCGCCTTTGAGAAGCAATTCCGTCCGGGGCTGTGTCCCCGACTCGGCAAGAATCCTTTTCAAAAAGGCTTTGTTGCACGAAATCCCCTGATTCCGGAGAGATTCCATACATCGCGGCACTGCACGGGAAAGCACTTAAGAATAAAACTCCAAGAAAGGTTACAGACTTCATGACCGGTTTTTCTACAAATTTATCATATTCTGGAAATTTTCATAAATTTGTCTTCATATGATGTATAAAATTGGTGACGGTATCATATCTCCCCTGGGAGCCAACACCGAAGATAACTACCAGGCAGTAAAAGCCGGTTATACAGGAATAAGACAATTTCAGGAAGGTTTCAGGGGCATGCCCTTTTCCCTTAAGGCTGCCCTGATCAGTCCGCGCGATTTGGAAGCACTGGCAGCTCCTTATTGCGGGGCACGTACACATGCTATGTCCCGCTACCGTCAGGCGATGTCGGCCGTCTTTGAATCCGCCGTATCCAATACCGTTCCCGATCAGTACCGTAGTGAGATCCTGTCCAGCCGCAGGGTAGCTTTCATTTTTTGCACTACAAAGGGAGATGTGGATTCGTACAGGGAATTGACAGATCATACTACCAGGCCCCGGCTTTATCCCTGGCACGTACCTCAACGAATGATGGATGAATTGAAATTGCCGGGTAAACCTTATGTGGTTATGAATTCCTCTTTGTCCGGTTTGCAGGCCCAGATAGTAGCCAACCGGCTATTATGCAAAGGCAGTCCTTATGATTTTGCGGTGGTAATAGGTGTGGAATTGATAAGCATGTTTACAATCACTTTGTTAAAGAATGCAGGTCTTGTTTCAGATAATTTTGTAAGGCCCTTTGACAATTCACTGGATGGAACCAACCCGGGAGAATCGGCTTCCTGCGCCATCTACATGAGTGAGGAGCGATTCCTGAAGGACAGAAAAAATCTTCATTTACCGGCAATTATCAAATTTGTACGTGGCGTAGTTACCTGCGATCCGTGTTATGCCAAAATACCTCATCCTGAAGGAAAAGCCATTCAACGGGCTATCGCTACAGTAATGGAGGAAGAATCTGTAAGGAATCTGTCTTTTATCAATGTTCATGGAGTAGGACTTAAAATTTACGACAATATGGTTGTTAATGCTTTAGTAAAGAATGGATTACGAAAAGTCCCGATGAATTGTTTTGAAGGAAATTTCGGACACAGCTCGGGTTCAACCAGTCTTATGAACAGTGTACTCGGAGCAAAATCCCTGGAAAATGAAGAAATATTGCCAACCCTGGGGTATCAAAAGAAAGAAGTGCCGGGTAAAATACATGTAGTGACCGATGTGCAGTCTTCCCGTAAAAACAGTTTTCTGAACATTTCCATGGGATTTGGAGGAGTGAATGCCGTGGCATTATTTACCAAAGAAAGGTAGGTTATGATTATTAAGTCTTATTGCAGGATCACAAACCATTCTGTTATTGTAGACGGAGAGCGTTTTCCGGAACTTGAGAAATGCATGATTGGGAACCATGTAGGAGAAGATCTGGATAATGTTTATGCCCAATTACAAGTAGATTATCATAACTACCCGAATATGGATGATTACAGCAAGCTGGGTTTCATTACTGCCGAGTTGCTGATGCGTCAAAACGGGTATAATACTGAAAAGGAAAAACCCGATATGGGAATACTCATTCATTCGCGTTCAGGCTGTCTGGGTGCCGATTATACTTTTGTAAGGGTTATTGAACAACTGACTGTTAATGAGCGGGCTTACGAACGAGTAATTCCCAATGCAATATTAAGCAGCATCGCCTGCCGTCATAAAATTAGTGGAGAATCAGGCATATACCTTTCCGACGGTTTTATATACGAACAGTTTTTCAGGACGTGTTATGGGATTTTTGAAACCGAACCCGGATTGAACACTTTGTTGGCAGGATATGTGGAATGTTACGGTGGGTATGTATCTTCATTATTGTGTTTGTTGAAAAGACCTGCTGATGATATTCTGATGGATTA
>JAAYYL010000152.1 GCA_012515395.1 Bacteroidales bacterium | reverse complement strand
GAAGATTCATAATTCAATACAGGATTGTACCGTGTGGGTTTGTTTACCATTCCTACAAGGGTGGCGGCTTCTTCAACGGTCAGTTGGGAAGGATGTTTATCAAAAAAAGTAGAAGCAGCTGCCCTGATACCATACGCATTACTTCCGAAAAACACGGAATTCAAATACATGGTAAGTAATTCTTCCTTGGTGTAATTGCGCTCCAGCTTGACTGCCGTGATCCATTCCTTCATTTTAATCACCATCATTTTGAAAGCGGATCCTCCCGGGAAGTTGTAAACTGTTGTGTCCCTGGGATACAAGGTTTTGGCTACTTGTTGAGTCAGTGTACTTCCCCCGCCCGCACTGCTCTGACCCAATAATATGGATTTTACGGCCACCCTGACAAGCGCATAAAAATCTATACCCGAGTGACGGTAAAAACGGATGTCTTCGGTTGCTATTACGGCATTTATTAAACTTTCGGACAAGTCCTCATAATTAACATAGGTACGGTTTTCCACATGGAACGTAGCAATGACCACACCGTCTTCAGAGATCAGTTCCGTAGCCAGATTGTTCCGGGGATTTTCCAGGGCGCGGAAAGACGGAATATCGGTGAACACACCCACCAGAAACAACATCAGGATAACCAGGGCAACAGGGACAAGAACTATAATCCACAACCATTTACAAATTTTTTTCTTTGTCTTTTCCTTCATGAGATATTCGTGTAGTTCTGCAAAATTACGTATAAATATTTGGAATATACCTTACTTTATGTCTTACTTTGCACCGTCAGACATTGATTGCGTATGGAGAAGAACCTTGTTATTGTAGAGTCACCGGCAAAGGCCAAAACCATTGCCAAAGCGTTGGGAGAAAAATTTACGGTTACATCAAGCTTCGGTCATATAAGAGACCTTTCCAAAAAAAAGCTTGGAATAGATCCCGAAAAGGGTTTTACTCCCGAATATGTAATTCCTCCCGACAAGAAAGATCTTATCAAAAATCTTACCAAAGCGGCCGGGGAAGCATCCCTGGTATGGCTTGCCTCGGATGAAGACCGTGAAGGAGAGGCTATTGCATGGCATTTAAAGGAAACGTTGCAAATCCCGGATGAAAAAACACGCCGTATAGCTTTTCACGAGATCACCAAAGATGCCATTCTGCAGGCCATTGAAAATCCCCGGGATATTGATATGAACCTGGTAATGGCTCAGCAGGCACGCCGTGTTCTGGACCGGCTGGTTGGCTATAAAGTATCCCCCATCCTGTGGAAAAAAGTAAAACCGCGTCTGTCTGCGGGCAGGGTACAATCCGTTGCGGTCAGGCTTGTGGTGGAACGCGAAAGAGAGATCATGCAATTCCAATCCGCCTCTTCTTTTCGGGTGGAAGGATTGTTTAGCTGTCCGGAAAAAAAGACGGATCTGTTTAAAGCCGAACTCAACCGACGCCTGAAAACAGATAAGGAAGCGGAAGAATTTCTGAACACGTGCAAAGGGACGGAATACCGGGTAACCAATGTAGAGAAAAAACAAGGACGTAAAAGCCCCGCCCCTCCGTTTACCACATCCACCCTTCAGCAGGAAGCTTCCCGCAAACTCGGCTTTTCGGTAGGCCAGACCATGAGCGTGGCACAACGTCTCTATGAATCGGGACGCATTACATACATGCGTACCGATTCCACGCAACTTTCCAAAGTGGCACTCGGCTCGGCAAAAAAAATCATCACTGACTCCTACGGCGAATCATACAGCAAAACAAGGCAATACACCGCTCGTTCCAAGGGAGCCCAGGAGGCACACGAGGCCATCCGTCCCACGTTTATGGAGCAAACCAAAATTGAAGGAAACGCGGCTGAAAAGAAACTGTACGATTTGATCTGGAAAAGGACTTTGGCCTCCCAAATGGCTGATGCACTGGTAGATAAGACACAAATATTTCTGGACAACGGGAAGCCCTCCCATGTATTCGTAGCCACCGGAGAAGTCATTGTTTTTGAAGGATTTCTTAAGGTTTACCGGGAATCCTCGGATGATGAACCGGAAAAACCCGGAGGAAAACAAGCCGAGACGCTGCCGCCTCTTGAAGCTGGCGATCAGCTGGAGGCAGGACAGATCAAGGCTGTTGAGCGTTTCACCCAATCTCCGCCCCGGTATACGGAAGCCAGCCTGGTCAAAAAGATGGAAGAACTGGGAATCGGGCGTCCTTCCACGTATGCCCCTACCATTTCCACCATCCTGCAAAGACAATACGTGGTAAAAGGAGACCGCCCTGCCAAAACCAGGAAATACACAGAATTCATTCTTCAGGATAACCGGGTAACCCGCCGTGAGAATACGGAAAATTACGGAGAAGAACGGGGAAAACTTTTCCCGGAAGATATCGGGATCCTGGTAAACGATTACCTGATGGAGTATTTTGCCTCCATTGTGGATTATAATTTTACGGCCAAAGTAGAAGAAGATTTTGACCGCATAGCATCCGGAAACCTGGTATGGAACAAAATGCTGGAAGAATTTTACAGTTCTTTTAGCAAAACGCTGGACCAGGCACTGGAAACTTCTCGGCCGGGCAACGGGGAGCGATTCCTTGGAAATGATCCCATAAGCGGGAAACCCGTGACCGTAAGGCTGGGACGCTTTGGCGCCATGGCCCAGCTGGGAGATAGCGAAGATCCGGAAAAACGCTATGCCGGATTGGCCAAAGGGCAGTTGCTGGAATCCATCACCCTGGAAGAAGCTTTGCAATTGTTTAAATTGCCCCGGGAAATGGGTCTTTACCAGGATTCCCCCGTACTTGTTTCCAAAGGTCGTTTTGGACCGTATGTGAAATGGCAGGGCAAATACGTATCTTTGGGCAAAAGTGACGACCCGTATTCCGTTACACTGGACAGATGTGTGGCTTTGATAGAACAGGCAAGGGAACAAGAAGCCAAAAAACACATTCTGGAATTTCCGGAACAGGAAATCCGCGTATTGAAAGGCCGTTACGGACCGTACATAAGTCACGCCAAAAAGAATTACAGAATACCCAAAGGAAAGGACCCTGAAACCCTTACATTGGAAGATTGCCTGAAGATCATACAAAAGAAAGACAATGAATGATATTCGTTTTCCCCTGGAATCATTGCATGCCGATGCTCTCTGTGCGGATATGCCGGATTGCCTGGCGTTGATGGTCTTTGCGGGAAAAGGAGGAGAAGTACTGGATGAATTGAAATTGTTATATCCCCAGAGTCATTCACGTATATATTATATTGAAGACACTTTGCAGACGCAATTGCCCAAAGTGCTGTCATTTGCGGATACACATAAAATACCCTGCATTGTGCTCAACGGGGATGAACCGGCTGATCCGGGAGTATTGATACAAACACCGGACCCCCGGGTAAGTCTGATCTCCAGGGGTACAGAAGAGCCCGACCCTGTTCAGGCCGTTCTTGAAAAAATGACGCCGTCTTATTTCACCTGGATAGGTTTCCAGCGTTATTTTACAGATCCTTCTGTTTTGGATTTGCTTTCAGATCGTTACATGGAAACACTGCGCCTGGGGGAATTCAGAAACAGTGTTGAAGCCGCAGAACCGTTGCTCAGGGAAGCTTCTTATCATT
Organism: Bacteroidales bacterium; assembly: GCA_012515395.1. GTDB lineage: Bacteria > Bacteroidota > Bacteroidia > Bacteroidales > UBA932 > DMER64. The sequence goes on along the minus strand of JAAYYL010000152.1, from coordinate 6,095 downwards.
TTATGGACCTGCGTTCGGTTCGTCATTCTGATGCCCCTGACGGGCTCTGCACGACACCTAACGGGCTGTATGCGGAAGAAATATGCACCTTGGCAAGATATGCCGGATTGTCGGCTGATTTCCGGCTTGCCGTACTGTACGGATATCCCTCAAAAAATCGCCGTGATTCGCAGATAGCGCGTCTTACGGCCCAGATCGTATGGCACCTGGCAGAAGGTCTGGCGGTATCTGTAAACGAACACCCTGAAAAAGACGGAGATTCTTTCCGGAGAAAAGTGGTTCAGATGGGAGAAGACGGTCAGGAACTTGTTTTTTTGATGTCAAAAAAAACCGGAAGATGGTGGCTGGAGGTTCCAAATAGTAAGGAACCCGGAGCACCCGTCCATATTGCTTGCTCCACCGAAGATTACGTTCTTGCCTGTAAAGGAGAAATACCTATAAAATGGCTGTTTTACTACCAGAAGTCTAATAATTTTTCATAACTTTACAGACTTAAGTAAGAATTATTATGCCCAAGTATCAGATTGATGCCACAGACCAGAAAATTTTAGCGTTTCTGGTCAAAAATGCGCGTATGCCTTTTCTTGAAATTGCACGTGAATGCGGTGTTTCCGGAGCTGCCATTCACCAGCGCGTGAAAAAAATGGAAGCTCTGGGGATCATTACCGGTTCCCGGCTCTTAGTAAAACCCCAGACACTCGGCTTGAATGTATGTGCTTTTGTAGGGATCCAGCTGGCACAGGCCAACCAGTATCCCACCGTTATAGAAGCACTGAAAAGCATATCAGAAGTGGTTGAATGCCATTTTGTTACGGGAAAATATGCCTTGTGGTTGAAATTGTATTGCAGGGATCACGACCACCTGATGGAAGTGCTCATAGATATCATCCGTAACATTCCTTCAGTAATACAAACCGAAACGCTGATCTCGCTGGATCAAGCAATTGAGCGTCAGGTATGGGTGAAACAATGACAAACAATTTAAGAAACATACCCGTCAGAAGTGCCCTTGTTTCCGTGTACCACAAAGAGGGACTGGAACCAATAGTCAGAGAGTTGCACTCACTGGGCGTAACTATTTTTTCTACAGGAGGCAGCCTGGAATATATCAAAAAACTTGATGTTCCTGCTACGGCAGTAGAAGATCTGACCGGTTATCCTTCCATCCTGGGAGGCCGTGTCAAAACACTGCATCCTAAGGTGTTCGGAGGCATTCTGGGCAGAAGGGACCTTTCTGAAGATCAATCTGACATGAAACGTTGGGAGATCGGACCCATAGATCTGGTTATCGTGGACCTGTATCCTTTTGAAGATACCGTGGCATCCGGGGCAGACCACGCTGCGATCATAGAAAAAATTGACATCGGCGGGATATCCCTGATCAGGGCGGCAGCGAAAAATTACAAAGATGTCCTGGTAGTTCCGGACAGGTCACTGTATCCGCAACTGCTGGAGCTGCTGCGTGCCCAGAACGGTCATACAACACTGAGTGACAGGATGTTTTTTGCGGCACACGCTTTCAAAGTCAGCTCCCACTACGACACCGCCATTTTTCAATACATGAACCGGGATATTGGTATTCCCGCATTCAGCCACAATATGCTGGAAACGCCTGTTTCCCTGCGCTACGGAGAAAATCCGCATCAGAATGCCATGTATTTCGGGGCAGCCGACAGCCTGCCGCGTCAATTGCACGGGAAAGACATCTCTTACAACAACCTGCTGGACATAGAAGCTGCTCTGCGTCTGATAGGCGATTTTACGGATCCTGCCCTGGCCATCATGAAACACAACAATGCATGCGGGTGTGCTACAGGCAAAGACCTGAAACAATTATGGGAACGTGCCCTGATGGCAGATCCGACAAGTGCATTCGGCGGGATCATTGTTACCAACCGACCCCTGACGGCAGATGTGGCCCAATTGATGAACCACCTGTTTTTTGAAGTCGTCATAGCTCCTTCGTACGATCCGAAAGCACTGGAAATACTCAAGGGTAAAAAGAACCGGATCATCCTGGTAACCAACACGGCAACCCCCCTCCCGGAAAAAGAATTCCGTTCACTGCTGAACGGAGTGATTATTCAGGATCGGGACAACAAAGTGGAGGAAGCAGCCTCTTTTACACAAGTCACCCACAAAGCCCCCACCAAAGCCCAGGTAAACGACCTGGTTTTTGCCAACAAACTGGTCAAACACACCAAATCAAACGCAATTGTACTGGCCGGTAACGGAATGCTTATCGCCAGCGGCATGGGACAAACTTCACGGGTTGATGCCCTGAAACACGCCATTGAAAAAGCCCATGCAAACCAATTGTCACTCAAAGATGCCGTTATGGCTTCAGATGCTTTTTTCCCGTTCCCCGATTGTGTAGAGTTGGCCTTGCAGGAAGGCGTGACTGCCGTTATTCAGCCCGGAGGTTCCATCAGGGATCGTGAAAGTATTGATTTTTGCAACGAACACAACATGGCTATGGTCTTTACCGGCATACGCCATTTCAAACACTAGATTTATATATGGCTTTTTCATTCTTATCTCAAAAACTGGCCATTGACCTGGGTACTGCCAATACCATCATCATTCACAACGATAAAATTGTCGTGGACGAACCGTCCATCATAGCGATAGATCAAAACACCGGGAAACCTATGGCCATTGGCCGGACCGCCCGGATGATGCAGGGAAAGACGCACGAAAACATAAAAACCATCCGCCCGTTGCGTGACGGGGTGATTGCCGATTTCAACGCCGCCGAGCAAATGGTCCGCGGGATGATCAAAATGATCAACCCGCAAAACAAATTTTTTATGCCGAGTCTACGGATGGTCGTCTGTATCCCTTCGGGAAGTACCGAGGTGGAGATCCGTGCAGTGCGTGATTCATCCGAACATGCCGGGGGCCGGGATGTATACATGATCTATGAGCCCATGGCTGCTGCCCTGGGGATAGGTATTGACGTCACCGCATCTGAAGGAAACATGGTGGTAGACATCGGCGGGGGAACCACGGAAATCGCCGTAATTGCCCTGGGGGGCATTGTATGCAACCAAAGCATTCGTGTTGCCGGGGACGTATTTACCACGGAGATTCAGCAATACATGCGCCATCAGCATAACATAAAGATTGGCGAACGGACGGCGGAAGACATCAAGATCTGCGTCGGATCCGCGTTGTCTGATCTGGACAACCCCCCTGAACCCATGCTGGTCCGCGGTCCCAACCTGATGACAGCCCTTCCCGTGGAGGTTTCGGTCACCTCACAGGAAATTGCCCATTGCCTGGACAAATCCCTGGTAAAAATTGAAACAGCCGTACTGTCTGTCCTGGAACAGACGCCTCCCGAATTGTATTCGGATATCGTACAACGGGGTATTTTCCTTACAGGAGGGGGTGCCTTGCTGCGCGGAGTGGATAAAAGACTGGAAGACAAAATCAACATCCCGTTCCATATATCGGAAGGCCCTTTGCATTCCGTAGCAAGGGGAACAGGGATCGCTTTGAAAAACATCGGAAAATTCCCATTTTTGTTAAGATAAAAAGACAGGTCGTGCATGTTCAATATCTCCCCTTTGCTCAGGAAACTTTTGGTTCTGCTGCTGTTTCTTGTCCTGCAGGCGGGAGCTATTGTTATGATCGTAAATAACAGTTATTTCCAGCAAAACGCCATCCTGAACTTCATACGTGCCCGTCAGATCAGATGGTGGGAAAAGCAATCTTCATGGGTAGCTTTTACCAACCTCAAAGAGACCAACCGGCAGTTGGCGCTGGAAAATAACCGGCTTTTAAATGAGGTTGCCCGCCTGACAGATCCCTTAACGGGTAAAAGCCTACAGACCAAAGACTCCGTTGCCCTGAGAGATTCTTTCTCCTACATACCTGCCCGGGTGATAAAGAACTCTGTTAACAGGCAGCATAATTTTCTGGTCATAGACAAAGGCTCACAAGACGGACTGGAACAGGACATGGGAGTGATCAGTTCCCGGGGCATTATAGGAGTCGTGTCGCATGTTTCGGAGCGTTATGCTATGATCATATCCCTGCTCAACACACAACAACGTTTTACGGCTGAACTTAAAAAAAGCGGCACATTCGGGACGCTGCGCTGGGACGGAGTGGACTACCGCAGGGTTTTTCTGTCCGAAATCCCGCAACATATTGAGATCAGCGTGGGGGACACCGTTGTCAGCAGTGTATTCTCCCTGGTATTTCCACCGGGCATACCCATAGGGTTTGTAAAATCCGGCAGCCTCAAACGGGGAACTTTCCTGGAACTGGAAGTGGAACTGTTTGAAGATTTCAAGAGCCTTCATTACGTGAATGTGGTTTCTCACGACGGGGCCGTGGAAATCCGCCAATTAACGGAAAATCAGCAGGAGGAGGATCTATGAATGATTTCCTGAAATATTTTTTTCGGTTTGTTGTAATTATGGCCGTACAGCTGTTGCTGTTCGAACACCTGAACCTGGGAACTTATCTGTATCCCATGCCCTATATTCTTTTTCTCTTGCTATTTCCGTCTGCCTATCCTTCCTGGCAATTGATGCTTTGGGGATTTGCATTCGGAATGGGACTGGATGTACTGAGCACCGGCATAACGGGATTACACACCGCTTCCCTGGTCATGCTGGGAGCCTTGAGAAACGGCATGATCAAACTCATTGCAGTCAAAGGAGATTTTGATGACTTGTCCGTACCCGGATTCCGTTCTTTCGGATTTGCCCGTTTCACATTATTCGTTTTGATGAGCGTGGCTTTGCATCACCTGGTTTATTTCAACCTGGAAAGCTTCAGTTTCTATCTTTTCTGGCAAACATTAGCCCGTCTTGTGAGCAGTTTGATTCTCAACGTCTTTCTTATCCTGTTATTCAAAAGAACCTTTTTTGAACATAGGAGGTAACCGTTATGGAAAACAGGGCTAGAGAGAAAAACATAATCATCGCTTTCTTTGTCATTTGTTTACTAATCCTGGTGGGACGCCTTGTTTTTCTGCAACTGGTAAATAAAGAATACAAGGTTACTGCTTCCAACAACGTATTGCGTTACGAAATCATTTACCCTTCACGCGGGCTGATCTATGACCGCAACGGCAACATCATGGTGGGGAACCAGTCTGCATACGACATTATGATCACTCCGCGCGAACTGGAACCTTTTGACACCACCGGATTCTGTACCATTTTCCGGTTGTCGCGTGAAAAAATGGATGAAATGCTTGCCCGTGTAGATTCCAGACGCCGGGCCATAGGATACCAGTCTGTTATCTTTCTTCGCCAGGTAAGCAACGAGCAATACACTCGTTTCCTGGAAAGGTCCCACCGTTTTCCCGGATTTTCCGTGCAAACAAGAAGTGTGCGGAATTACCCGTCTCCAATTTGCGGGAACCTGCTGGGATACATCATTGAAGCCGATGCCTCTTTTCTGGAAAAAAACCCGGAATACCGTCCGGGAGATTATATCGGACGGACAGGTCTGGAAGAGTATTACGAACCCTGGCTGAAAGGGGAAAAAGGATATTCCATTTACCTGAGAGACGTTCATAACCAAATTAAATCTTCTTACGAAGAAGGCGCTTACGATAAAGCTGCCGTACCGGGAAAGAACATGGTTACTTCCATTGATCTGCCTTTGCAGATTTTTGGAGAAGAACTTATGAGAAACAAGGTGGGATCGGTCATCGCACTGGATCCTTCTTCCGGGGAGATACTCACGCTGATTACTTCAACCGGTCTTTCCACAGAATACCTGACCAATTTTGGAGCGTATTATTCGCAGGTGATCTCTGATCCGCTGAAACCGCTGTTTAACCGGGCTATTATGTCTTCTTATCCCCCGGGCTCGGTTTTTAAACTGGTCAACGGCCTGATAGGATTGCAAGAGGAAGTGGTTACTCCCACCGTGCGGTATTCATGTAATATGGGATACCGGGCCGGTTCACTGACGGTAGGTTGCCACAGCCATCCTTCTCCGCTGAACCTCATGCAATCGGTCATGATGTCCTGCAATGCCTATTACTGTTATGTGTTCAGAAACATTCTGGACAATCCGGAATACGAAAACACGGCAACAGCTATGGATGTCTGGCAGGAATATGT
>JAAYYL010000151.1 GCA_012515395.1 Bacteroidales bacterium | reverse complement strand
GAACCTGCATTGATGAATGTCCCGTAGACGCAATTTCTCCGGGTGACATTTACGTTATAGATCCCGATGAATGTATTGATTGCGGAGCATGTGCTGCAGTTTGTCCGGTCGGCGCCATTCTTGCCGAGTAATTTATAGGATTATTTTTCAGATCCTGAAAAGCATACCGGAGGGTATGCTTTTTTTATTGTGTTTTAACTGAGAAAATAAACTCTACGCCGCCTCCTTCCCGTTTTCCTGCGCAGATGGTTCCTCCGTGAAGCAGAATGGCATTTTTTACTATGGATAATCCCAGTCCGGTTCCTCCCATACGACGGCTTCTGCCTTTATCAACTCTGTAAAACCGTTCAAAAATACGAGGCAAATGATCTTGATCAATGCCAATACCGTTATCTGCATAAATGAAAGTATAATGATCAGGTCCTGACTCCATAAGTTTGACATAAATGGTATCACATCCTGAATATGTGATGGCATTATCTGTCAGGTTGCGAAAAACGGATTGTAATAATCCGTGATTCCCTTTAACTATTATTTGTTCCGGAATATCAAGAACGGGTTTGATCTTTTTTTCCTGCAGGTGCGCGTCCAGATCGGAAAAGACATCGCGGATGATATCACTTACGTTGAGTTCCGTTTTTTCAATGATCTCGCTGGCCTCATCCATACGTGTAATGGTTGATATGTCATTTAAAAGCTGGGCGAGTCTGTCGGATTGTTTGTAACAACTTTCAATAAAGGCCTGTTTTTTGGACGGTGGCAGGGACGGATTGTTCATAAGCGTCTCCAAATATCCCTGAATGATGCTGACAGGGGTTTTCAATTCATGATTTATGTTTTGGGTAAGCTGTTTTTTAATGCGTGTTTGTTCCAGTTTTTGTTGTTCCACCATTCTGTGTTCACTTTCAAGGGCTTCCTTTGTTTGTTTGAGCTGGGAATAAAGTTGAATGATATGATTGGAAATATCACCCAGTTCATCTTTTGGGAATGGTCCGATATCATCGAGCGGTTCCCCGTTATCAGCCAGCTTTGCAAATTTTCTAAGTCTTTTGATATTGTTTCCCAGACTGCGTGTAAAGAGCAGGGCCAGAGCACTTATAATGACGGACAAGCCTATCATCACTGGAAGAAATAATTTATCCGTTTTCAAGACTTCCTTCAGGGAAACCGAATAAGGTATTGCAGACCGGACAACATAGTTCCCTGTAAAGGCGGCTGCATAGAAATATTCTTTGTTGGTAGTCTCTGACAAGCGACGGATTGTATATCCGGATCCGTTTTTCATGGCACGAATGATCTCGGGCCTGTCGGCGTGGTTTGCAAATGAATCCAGTGGAAGAGTCTGGTCCGTATCGTAAAGAACGGTTCCTGCCGTATCCATAACGGTTACTCTCAAATTTTCCATTACAGACTGCCTGTTTTGCCTGACGACAGAATCCATGGCAGCAGGGTTGATAAGATAATGACTCAAACGGGTGTTTATGATCTGTAATTCGGTGTTTACCCGTTCTGCTTTATATAACCGCTCCCTTCTGAACTGAAAGATCAGGAAACTGAACAGGAACAACCCAAAGAGCAAAAGAAGTGTCAGGAATAACCTGATGTGAAATGAAATTTTATACTTCAAATCCGTACCCATATCCAAGCCTGGTTACAATGTGTTTCCCGTATCTGCCAATCTTTTTCCTTAAACGTGTTATATTAACGTCTATGGTTCTGCCCAAAACGATTACGTCATCACTCCATACCCGGTTCAGGATCTCTTCACGGGAAAGTATTTTATTTTGATGGCGGAGTAAAAGAATCAGGATCTCAAATTCTTTTTTTGTCAATGGTATTTCCTGTTCGTCTATATGGCAGGTTTTTTTTGAAAGATCAATGATCAAATCTTCAAACACCAGTGTTTGCCGGGGTTCGGGATGTAATAAAGGTTCTGTTCTGCGCAATACACTTTTTACCCTTGCAATAACTTCTCTTATAGAAAAAGGTTTTAAAATGTAGTCATCCGCGCCCAGGTTCAATCCTGCCACTGTGTCGTCTTCTGTGTCTTTGGCAGTGCAAAATATAATGGGGACATTTGCCGTTTTTTCATTTTGCTTTAAGATTTGTGCCATTTTGAAGCCGCTTAAAGGCCCCATCATAACATCCAGAAGGATCAGAGAATAGTTTTCCGGATTCATTTTTAATGCTTGTTCGGCACTGTAGGCAACATCTACCCGGTACCCTTCAATTTCAAGATTGAATTGCAAAATCTCACAAAGAGATTCTTCGTCGTCTACGACCAGGATCCGAATTTTGTTTTTTTCCAAAACGAATGATTTAAAGTTGCACAAATATAAGTGATTCCGTTAAAATGAAATGTGTTACAAAGCCTGTAAACGATATTTTATGTAATTGTAAAACAGCTGTATCTGTATTGTAACATAGAGCCGTCACTTTTGTCCCGTAATTATGAATAAAGCAATAATAAAAATCATCAAAGCCATTGTTTTTTTTCTCATGGCGCAACCGGTACTGATACAGGCTCAGACTGTTGTAACCGGACAGGTAACAGACGAAAAAATGAACGAACCCCTGCCCGGTGTATATGTTTTGGTTTCCGGCTCTGCAAAAGGGTGTGTAACAGATAATGAAGGGATATATAACCTGCCCCTTGAAGAAGGTACTTATACTTTGGAATTCAGATATATATCCTATCAAACAACCGTTACCGAACCTGTCATAATTAACGGAGAGCCCGGTAAGATTACTATGAACGTTCAAATGATACCGGGGGAAATGTCTCTGGAAGAAGTATTTGTTACAGCCCGTAAAAATCTGGAAACTGAAAAAAGCCTTTTATCTGAAAGACGGATGTCTTCGGCTGCTCTTGAAAATATGGGAGCACGGGAAATGAATGAAAAAGGCATCTCTACGGTTGCCGAAGGCGTTAAAAAGATCACGGGAATATCTTTGGCAGAAACCGGACAGGTCTTTGTACGAGGGCTGGGTGACAGGTACAGTACCACTACGCTAAACGGAATGCCGATAGCATCTCCTAATCCCGACAACAAACTCATCCCGCTGGAGCTTTTTCCTGCGGGAATTATCAGGAATGTTACGGTCAGCAAGGTCTACAATGCTTCTTCATATGCCGATTATTCCGGAGCACATATAGATATAAGTGTCAAGGAACATACCGGAACGGACTTTTTTACAATAAACGCGGGGACAGGCGGAAGTTCCGGATCTGTCTTCAGTCCTTTTTACCGGCGTAAAAACAAAGGAGGAATGTTATTGTCAGGCAACCTTTCTCCCGAGGTAAAAAAAATGACTGCCAATGAGTTTTCTTCTTATGTAAGGAATAATGATCCTTTTGAAACTTCCTTTTCTGTTTCCGGGAGAATGCTATTGCCGGGGATCAACGGGGGAATAGGGATGGGAAAAACATGGACTTCAGGGCGACATAAAACGGGATTGCTGATTTCTATGAATGCCGGTTATTCAGGAACTAAAGAACCTGATTCTTATGTTTCCACCATTAATGCGCAGGGAACTGTACTGAATGCATTTAACTACGATAGCTATACAACGAATCTGGATATTGCTGCTTTGATGCATTTGAGTCATGAATGGGGAACTGCTCATTACTTAAGTTATTCTCTCTTGTATGCACGCAATGCAGAAGACAATTACAAAGAAAGGGAAGGATATGACTCCGAAGGGATCAGGCTTATTGGGAGCAATAGTGTTCTTCATACGTACAACTTGTTGAATCATCAGATTCTTTATGCCTGGACATCCGGCACAAAATGGTCAGTCCATGCAGCGTTTTCTTATGGAATGACAGGAAGCTATGAACCTGACCGCAGGCAGGTTATGTTTCGTGTTGACAACGGCACGTTATCACTTTTTAAGCTGAATAAACAGGAAACCATGCGCTATTTCGGAGAACTGGAAGAACAGGAAGCAGCTGCTCATATCTATGCCGTATACAATCTCGGGGAAAGAGCCTCCCTTAGATTTGGCGCTTCTTATAAAAACAAAGTCCGTGATTATTCGTCGGTTCGTTTCTATTACAATCTGAACAACCTTAATCCTGAAATAACGGATATACACAATACGGATGCATATCTGAATAATGCAAATATTGCCGACGGCACTATAATAATTACCAAAGATGCCCAGCCAAAGTCCTCTTATTACGCGGGTCAAAATGTCGGGGGTGTGTATCTGCAGGCAGATATGTTCCCGTTTACCGGCATGAATATAAATCTGGGATTACGCTATGAACCTTCCGTGCAATGGGTACGTTACCGGACCGATGCTTCCATTGAAAAAATATCTTCGTTAAAGGGACACGATATTTTCCCTGCCATTAACATGAAATACGGTTTCGGCAAAGATCATTTCCTTAGACTTGCCCTTTCACGGACAGTGACCCGGCCGTTGTTTATTGAAATGGCCCCGTTCCTATACAAGGAATCCTACGGTAGTGCAGAAATAAGAGGCAATGAATCTCTGGTTAACGGGTACAATATGAACGCCGATCTCCGCTATGAGGTCTATGGCAAGAACAACAACCTGTTCTCCGCTACGCTTTATTACAAATACCTGAAAACCCCCATAGAAAGGGTCCAGGAATCATCGGGCGGTTCGGCCGTGCATTCGTTTCGCAACGCCAGCGAAGGCATGGCTGCAGGAATTGAGGTAGAAACCCGGATCAACCTGTTGCCAGGACTCAGGACAGGATTTAACGCTTCCTATATGTATACAAATGTCATACTCCCGGAAGGGGGCGGTATCTATACGGATTCCCGCAGGGCACTGCAGGGAGCCTCCCCGTATTTAATAAATGCAGACCTGGCTTATGGATGGAAAGTCAGGAAAAGCGATCAGATAACACTTACGGTACTGTACAATCTGCAGGGACCCAGAATCCATGCCGTAGGTATTTACGGAATGGGCAATGTGATGCAAAAGCCTCTGCATACATTGGATTTTGTAGGTATATACAATTACGCTGACCTGTGGAATATTAAGGTTTCGGCCGGCAATGTTCTGGATAGCCGTGTCCGGTATATCCAGGAAGTCAAAACTACAGGAGAATTTCTAACGGTTGAATCTTACAAACCGGGTATCTCTTTTCAAATAGGTTTTTCTTACACATTTAAATAGCAATAAAATGAAACACATCAATTGGAAAATGGCCGTTACATCATTGGGACTCCTGATTCTTGCAGTTTCCTGTGAAAAAGGAATTGACCCGGTAACTGAATCTGCAGACCTGTCAGGTGAACTGACTCAGGCAAAAACCCTCAAAACCGGAATGACTTATACGCTGTCCGGAGGACTCCACGTTAAGGCGGGCGGTGTTCTAACCATAGAACCGGGCGTTATCATTGTGGCAAAAGATGATGATATAGTAGATTACATACTGGTTGAGCAGGATGGGAAAATTTCGGCTCAGGGCACTGCCCAAAAGCCAATCGTGATGACATCCGAAAAGAAAGAAGCCGGCGCCTGGGGAGGTGTTCATATTTGCGGCCGGGCCCCTATCAATGTAACAGGAACACAGTCAAAATCAGAGATTGGAGATGCCTTGTACGGAGGGAATGATCCTGCCCATAATTCCGGCACTCTCAGTTATATCCGGGTAGAGTATACGGGATATGCTTTCAGCGAAGAAAAAGAAGCCAACGGATTCACTTTTTACGGGGTAGGAAACGGAACCGTTGTGGATCATCTTCAGTCTTACAAAGGATCGGATGACGGGTTCGAATGGTTTGGAGGAACAGTCAATGTGAAATACCTGGTAGCCACGGATAACAGTGACGATTCTTTTGACTGGACTGAAGGATGGACCGGGAAAGGCCAATTTATGGTTGCTGTACAGGGGGCTGAAAGTACCATTGGGTACGAATGTGATTGTTTGATAGAAGCCGATAATAACAGTAAGGATTTTTCGGCTGCGCCCGTGTCTTTCCCTGTGCTGGCAAACCTTACCCTTGTAGGGAACGGATCAACATTGAACAAACGCGGTGTTCGCCTGCGTGCCGGAACTCACATAAAACTTTATAATACAATAATTTGCGGGAAACCGAACAGCCTTACAACAGAAACAACGGAAACCGAATCGTCGCTGACAGACGGTGTTTCCTTACTGGATCACATATCCCTTTCCGGAACGATTTCATCTTCTGAAGGTCTTTATTCTGAAGCTTTGTTTACGGCTGTGCCCGGGAACGGGATCCATCAGGACCTGTCTTTTATGAACGGATACGTGGGAACTGTCGCCGAAGGCAAAGATATGAATCCCGTGGATCCGTTCTTTATGGCCACTGACTATACAGGAGCCGTACCTTCTGCAAATGACTGGACACAGGGTTGGTGTAAATAGGGAATCCTTCAGGAGCCATGTCTGATATAATGTTTATTGACAAGAAAAGTGTAACTTTGT
>JAAYYL010000150.1 GCA_012515395.1 Bacteroidales bacterium | reverse complement strand
GGCAACAGTTCCCGCTGCTGTGAGTCCCAGGAACTCAAGTTCCAACAGTTCCCGTCAATCTTGCCACTGACCTAACGGTTCGGGAAGGCGACGGAAACAGGGATAAGTCAGAAGACCTGCCGTTGTATAACTAGCGGAGAACTAATTTAATTTCTAAAACATGAAAAGCTTTCCTTTATTAATTGCCTTGTGCATTGCGGCACTTTTTGTCCGTTGTACCCCTTGTGTTCCCGGAGAACCCAAACCTTTTGTTGTCACTTTTGAAGACGCCCCGCAGTCGGCTCTGGCCAATTCCATTTACGGGGATAACCTGTATGAAGAATCCTACATTCCCTACGTTCATGACCCTACGGGGATGACTTTCGGATACGCTTATTCGTCCTTCGAATACGAAGGATATGTGTACAGCTCCTGGAACGGAATTGTGTTGTCTCAATGGGCTGACATGTACACGGAAGGTTATACCAATCAGTGCAGCGTATTCTACAGGGACCCGGAAACCGGATTCGGAGGTCACGGCAATTCTGCCACCTTTGCCTTGGTATACCTGGGAACGGATGCCGTTATCTCTTTTGAAGATTCTGAAAAAGAGATGAGTTTTCTGTCCCTTTTCGTAGCCAACAGTACCTATACAGCTTTATCCATGATCCACGGAGACATGTTCTGCAAAACGTTTTCCTATGAAGATAAAGACTGGCTGAAACTGATCTTTACAGGACATGACAAGGAAGGAACGATTACCGGTACAACGGATTTTTACCTGGCAGATTTTCGTACTCCGGACTCTGGCGGTGTGGTCACTTCCTGGGAAAAAGTGGATCTTACGTCGCTCGGACACGTACACACCATAACCTTTTCCATGGAAAGTTCAGACACCGGTGCTTACGGGATGAATACACCCGCCTATTTTTGCATGGACAATATAATTGTTGAAAATTACCCCCTTTAATGACCCTTAAGATGACCCGGACATTTACAATCATACTGCTTCTGCTGGTGACGGGATCCTGTATGAAATACGGGCCCTCCGAGACTGAAGCATTTCTGCCGGGACCTTCATCAAAAGGACTTTTCATTGTCAACGAGGGCAATTTTATGTACGGCAACGCATCCCTGACTTATTACGATCCGCAATCCGGAAATGTGGAAAATGAAGTTTTCATCAGGGCCAACGGGATCAACCTGGGAGATGTGGCACAATCCATGACAATACACAACGGACTGGGATATATCGTGGTTAACAATTCAGGTGTGATATTCGTTATAGATCCCGCCACATTCCGGTTGAAAGGAAACATTACGGGTCTGATTTCACCTCGTCATATCCATTTTGTGAGCCAAAACAAAGCTTATGTGACGGATCTGTACAGGGAAAAGATCACCATAATCGATCCGGGAACATACACGGTTACAGGTTCAATAAATACTACTGGTCACAGATCCACGGAAGAAATGGTACAGTGGAAAAACGATCTGTTTGTGAGTTGCTGGTCATACGACAACAAAATACTGGTGGTTGACACACAAACAGACACAGTCACCGATTCTATTGAAGTGGGGAATCAGCCATCACGGATGATACTGGATAAAAACAATAAAATTTGGTGTGCGGCTTCGGGTGAAATCTACAGGATCAATCCCGACAAAAGAACGGTAGAAAAAATCTTTACAGTAACTGATGACGCATCTTATTCCTATCTGGAAATCAATGCATCAAAAGACACCCTGTACATCCTGAACCGGGATGTATGGCGTATGGCCGCAGATGATGAAAAATTCCCCGCACAACCGTTCATAAGAAACCGGAACAGCCGTTACTACGGCCTGGCTGTAGATCCGGCCACATCGCATATTTACGTTGCCGATGCCATAGATTACGTACAACCCGGAAAGATTTACCGTTTTGATCCCGACGGAACACCTGTAGACACATTGACTGCAGGAATCAATCCGGGTGCTTTTTGCTTTCAATGATCATGAAAAAATATATATACATTCCCTTGGTTTTGATGCTCATTTTTCTGAGCGGATGCAACGGCGGCCGTGAATTATACACCCTGCCGGCTCCTGAAATTATTTTGGAAGATCCTGACGGAATCTATACTTTGAAATTGGGAAACACGCTAACTCTGGCCCCACAGGTCCGTTACGGACAGGATGCAGTATATGCCTGGTTGATGGATGGGAAAACGGTCGGCACACAAAGTGTATATGTTTTTAATGCTGACCAAACCGGGACGTATTACCTGACTTTTAATGTGATTCGTCAGGACATCACCGTCGGCAGGAACATCCGTATTGATGTGGAAAGGAATGCCCTTCCTGCCATATTTCTGGCCGTTCCGGAAAACGGGTTTTCCATTTTACCTGACAGTACGCTTACCCTGCATCCCATAGTTGAAAACGGTCAAAACGCAACGTTTACATGGAAAGTCAATGACGTGGAAGTCAGCCGGGACAGTATTTACCTGTTCAGTGCCCCCCAAAGCGGCTTATATAACCTTTTCTTCAGTGCCATGAATACGGAAGGCCGCGATGAGATCCGTTTTTCAATAACCGTTAGTGCACAGACGGGCGACGAAAACGCACAAGATCCTCCTGAAATACCTTCGGGGAAATATTTCCGCCCCGTTCAGGACAACAGCCGGGCAGATTGGGCGGTTATTCATGAATACCTGCCGGCTCCCGGACAATTTATAAACGAATGCGTAACGGGAGGTTTCTCGGGTGAGAAAACCATTCAGGAAGCTATCCTGTATGCCGGGAACAGACTGCAAAACAACGTGTTTGTTTCCCTGGGAGCGTTCGGAGGATATATTGTGGTTGGCTTCGATCACAGCATAGTGAACGACGGCGGATACAACCTGCAAATTGAAGGTAATGCCCACGACAATTCTTCAGAACCCGGAATCGTTTGGGTTATGCAGGACAGTAACGGAAACGGTCTTCCGGATGATGGCTGGTTTGAGTTAAAAGGCAGTGAAGACAACTCAGCAAGGGTGAAAAGGCATTACAGTGTCACTTATTTTAAACCGCGTCATCCCGGTTCTTCCGTACACTGGATCGACAATAAGGGGATCACCGGCAAAGTAGATTACCTGGGAGCATATCATGACCAGGAAACCTATTATCCGCTTTGGATAAATACTGAATATTACACACTCACCGGGACCTGCCTGGAATCCCGTAATTACCTGTCTGAAACGGGGTCATGGATTAGCCCTTCTTACGCTTGGGGATATGCCGACAACGACCGGCAGGGTCTTTTCAGAATATCCGATGCCATCACTCCTGAAGGAGAACCCATTAATCTGGAGTTCATTGATTTTGTAAAAATTCAGACGGGAGTGAACGGAAAATCGGGATGGTTGGGTGAGATCTCTACGGAAATTACCGGGATCAGGGATTACAACCTTGTAAAATAATGAAATACATTACCTTACTGTATTGGGTGCTTTTCTGCTCTTTTCAACTAAACGCGCAGGACACGGTACAGGTCAGGCAATTGGATTCCATCCGGATTGTTGCACAAAGAAGACTCCGTGATATGGGTGTCCAGAAAACATCACTGGATTCCGCCGGGTTACGCAACGACATTACCGGCTCTTTGGCTCAGGTCCTGTCCCAAAACAGTACCGTCTTTATAAAAAGCTACGGCAGGGCTACATTGTCCACCGCATCGTTCCGGGGAACGTCTCCCTCTCATACGCAGGTAACCTGGAACGGAATGAAACTCAATTCACCCATGCTGGGTATGGTGGACTTTTCCATCATACCTTCCTATTTTATTGACGAAGCCCATTTGTACCACGGCCCCGGCTCGGTAATCGTTGCCTCCGGAGGCCTGGGAGGTGCCATTGCCCTGTCTACCCGAACCATCCCCGAAGAAGGCCTTCATCTCCATTTCATCCAGGGAATCGGAAGTTTCCGCACTTTTGACGATTTTCTACGGGTCTCCTTCGGTAAAAACAGATGGAAAACCTCCACAAGAATCTATTATACGTCTTCCGCCAATGATTACATATACACCAATTACAGGAAGAAGATTTTTTATTACGATCAGCAGGGAAACATCACGGGCTTTGAATACCCCAGGGAACAAAATCAAAACGGATCTTTCCTTGACTTCCACGTTTTGCAGGACATTGACTTTAACGGATCCGGTTGGGGCAACTGGAACTTGTCTGCCTGGTACAGCCGTACCGACCGGGGCATTCCCTTACTGAACGTTGATTACAAAGAGAATACGAGTGTCAGGAACAACCAGAGGGAAAACGCTTTCAGGGGTGTCATCCGCTGGCGCAAACTGCAGCAATACTCAAAATGGGAAGCCAAAGCCGGATATACCTATACAGATCTACTGTACGAATACAAACGGGACATGGGAGATAACCAATGGGCCAACATGGTCCACGCACAGAGTTACGTGAACACCTTCTTTTCCCGGTTGGAAACCGAATGGTATATTAACAAATGGATGTTTTCAGGAAATTTGACCGTGAACCAGCATTTTGTCACCAGTTTGGATAACGCTGTGGTTTCTGTTGAAGGAAAACAAAATATCATGGGATACGAACAAGCCCGCGTGGAAGCCTCCGGTTTTTTGTCCGTCAAATACCGGCCCGCTGAACGCCTGGGGTTTTCCGTAGATGTGAGAAAAGATCTGTACGGCAGGGAATTCACGCCCCTGACCCCTGCTTTTTTTGCCGAGTATCTGGTCTCGCGCCGTGGTGAAGTTGTTCTGAAAGCTTCTGCTGCCAGGAATTTTCGTTATCCCACACTAAACGACCTGTATTTCATGCCCGGCGGGAATCCCGACCTCAAACCCGAACAAGGGATCACTTTTGACGGAGGTATAACAACTACCCACAAAGAAACGCGTTATTCCTGGAACGGCAGTGTTACCGGTTTTTATTCCCTGATCGACAATTGGATCGTATGGTTGCCCACCTTCAAAGGATTCTGGTCACCGGTCAATGTCAAACAGGTAAAAAGCTACGGAACCGAAATAAACGGATCAATGGCCGTGAAACTCAACAAGAACTGGAAGTTATCAGCCGACGGACACTTTGCCTGGACCAAATCCATTAACCTGGGAGATCCCGTAAACTGGGCCGATCAGGCTATCGGGAAACAATTGGTTTACATTCCTGAATATTCATCAGCCTTCACGGGACGCATATCCTGGAAAGCATGGACCTTTATGTATCAATGGACCTACTACAGCGAACGGTTTACCACTTCCAGCAACCAGACCGACAGCCGTATAGGGGTACTTTCCCCGTATTTCATGAACGACATCTCCCTGGAAACCGCCATCCGCTTACCGCACTTGGTAATCAATCTGAAAGGGATCGTGCGCAACCTTTTCAACGAAGAATATGAATCGGTCCTGGCCAGACCCATGCCCGGAATTAATTATACTATTTCAATAGGAATCAGTCCGCTTTGAAGGTATCAGGATCTTTCAGCCATTCAAAAGTAACGTAGTGCTCATCGGTCATGCCCAGTTTACGGTATGTCTCCAGTGCCTTAACGTTGGTTTTTGCTGCGTACAGGCGAATTCCAATCACATCGTCAGACTGTTGCACCAATTCCTGCAAATGCCTGTACAAAGCTTTATACACTCCCTGCCGGCGAAATTCCGGAACGGTATAAACGCTCTGGATCCACCAGATCCACGCGTTCCGCCAGTCACTCCATTCTTTTGTGACCAGCAAGGATCCGGCGATCTTCCCGTCGATCTCGGCAATATAAGCCGTTCCTCGATGTTCATCCGCCAGATAGGCATCGGTACCTTTTTTGACCATCGGGTATTCCAATACGATATTTTCGGATTCCAGTGCCATCCGCACCTGATTTTGGGCCAGAACGGCAGCATCTTCTTTTGTTGCTTTTCTTATTACCATAAGGCAAATATACGTATTTTTGCACTATGGAAACGCGTAAGGATAAAGTACTGAAACAACTGGAAGACTGGAATATTACGTACCGTTTGTACCAACACCCTCCACTGCCTACTGCAGAAGATGCGATAGCCTACTGGAAAGACATCGATGCCCAGCATTGCAAAAATCTTTTTTTCAGAAATCATAAGGGGAACAAGCATTACCTGGTGGTTTTTGACTGGAAAAGGCAATTGCCCATTCACCGGATAGAAAAAATACTACGGCAGGGAAAACTGACTTTTGCCTCGCCAAAACGTATGATGCGTTATCTGGGAGTAGAGCCGGGATCGGTTTCCCCGTTCGGGCTGATCAACGATTCCGAGAATCACGTGGTTCTTTTCCTGGATGAAAAATTGAAAAAAGCGGAAGAAATCAGTTTCCATCCCAACGACAACCGATACACAGCCGTCATCTCAAAAACCGATTTCTTCCGATTTCTGGAACTGATTGGCAACTCCTGGATTTTCCTGGATATTGACCAACCGGAACTTTCTGACTAAGAGACCCTGCGTGCTCCGTCGCTGATCACGACTTCATATACTTTGGGTTCGTGACCGAATTTTGCGGCAAACTGTGCTTTTGCCTTTGCCAGGAATCCTTCATACAGATCCTCTTTTACCAGGTTGATGGTACACCCGCCAAAACCGCCTCCCATGACGCGAGATCCGGTAACACCGCATTCTTTGGCTATATCATTCAAAAAGTCGAGCTCTTCACAACTAACCTCATACAGGCGGCTCATGCCGTCGTGTGTCAGGTACATCATCCGGCCTACGGTTTCGTAATCATCCCTTTCCAGCGCATCACTCACGGCCAGTACCCGTTGGGTCTCACCCACCACGTATTCAGCCCTTTTGAAATCTTCTTCTGAAAGCTTGTCTTTTACCTGGTTCAGCATATCCATGGTAACATCGCGAAGGAATTCCACTCCGGGATGCCCGTTTTCCCGCACAACGCGGGCTGCATTTTCACATGACTCGCGGCGTTTGTTGTAAGCCGAGGAGGCCAGCTCATGCTTCACG
>JAAYYL010000149.1 GCA_012515395.1 Bacteroidales bacterium | reverse complement strand
TACGTATACGTTACGGAAAAGGAGGACATTACGAATTCGGAAAGTGGTATTTCCTGAGGATGGGTATCCACCTGATATTGAAACGAATGGCTTTCTGGAGGTTTAGTTAATAAATTATAAAACAAAATACTATGTTATTATCAATGCAAGAAATTGCCAATACTACCGCACAGGCAGCTGAAACAGTTACACCCGAAAAACTTTTTGACCAGATCAAAACTTTATCATTAACGGATCTTGGTGAAAAAGCTATCTCATGGGCCGTGTCTTTTGGTGGAAGGTTATTGGCAGCCATTGTTGTTTTTATTGTCTTCCGGTGGATCATTAAACGGATTCGGAGAAGACTTAAAATGAGAATGGAAAAGAAAGAAAATTCGGCACTTATTCCTTTTACTGTAAATCTGGTTTCCATTTCGCTCAATATTCTTATGATCTTTGTGGTCATCTGGATACTGGGCATAGAAACCAGCTCATTCATTGCTCTTTTTGCATCGGCAGGAATTGCTATAGGTATGGCTCTGAGCGGCACATTGCAAAATTTTGCCGGTGGAGTTATGATTTTGGTGTTTAAGCCATTTCAAATAGGCGATTTTATAGATGCCCAGGGAAAAGCAGGAACCGTAAAAGCTATATTGATTACAAATACGGTGATTCTGACTCCGGACAATCAGACTATATACATACCCAACGGAAGTTTATCCACAGGGATTATAACCAACTATTCCGCACAAGATTTTCGCCGCGTAGACTGGACCTTTTCAATAGCATACGGAGATGATTATCAGGAAGCACGATCCGTTCTGGAAGAATTGATAGGGAAAGAAAAACGCATTTTGAACGAACCGGCAGCTCCTTTCATTGCTCTTAACAAAATGGCAGACAGTTCAATTGATATCGTGGTTAGAGCCTGGGTGAATAAGGCGGATTACTGGGATGTTTATTTTTTGATGAATGAGACAGTATATAAGACTTTCGAAGAAAAGGGACTCAGTATTCCTTTCCCGCAAGTGGGTGTGCATATAAAGCAGTAAGCTTGTCACGGTACACCCTGCCAACAGGCAGACTTATTTCTCCGTTATATTTAATCCTGACTGTATTGCGAGACACAGTCAGGATTTTTTTCCCGGCTACCATATATGACTTGTGAATACGGAAAAACTTGTCTCCGGGAAGCTTGCTTTCCAGGGATTTAAGTGACCCGTAAGCTGTTATACGTTGATTCGTTGTATAATAGGTAACGTATTCATGTTGGGATTCTATATAAACAAGATCATCCAGTTCTATTTTGTGTAATTTATAATCCGCCTTTATAAACAGGGATTCCGGCCCCGGATCTTTCCTTTGCAGAATGTTCAGACATTTATCCACAGCCACACGGAACCGTTCCAACGCTATGGGTTTCAACAGGTAGTCTACGGCATTAAGATCAAATCCTTTAACAGCAAATTTTGAGTGTGCCGTTGTGAAGATTACACAAACATTCTTGTCCAAGGTTTTTACAAACTCCATTCCGTTCATACCGGGCATTTGTATATCACAGAGTATTATATCTGCCTCAGCGGAAGCCAGAAAATCAGCTGCCTGCATGGCATTGGAAAAACTTCCGGCAACCATCAGTTCCGGTATTTGAGACACATATTCTTCCAGGAGTATACGCGCCGGTTTCTCATCATCTATTATCAACACCCGCTTTGG
>JAAYYL010000148.1 GCA_012515395.1 Bacteroidales bacterium | reverse complement strand
TTTTCGTAAGTGCTTTTGTCTGTGGCTCCTCATCAAGGACTTGAACCTTGGACCCCCTGATTAACAGTCAGGTGCTCTAACCAACTGAGCTAATGAGGAATTTTTCCAAACGGGAGTGCAAATATAAACGGTTTTTCCTGAACCAGCAAAATCTTTGATAAAAAAAGTATAAATTTGCTGACTATATGGACACATCCCTTCTCGCCTCACATTGCATAGAATTGTTACGTACACATAACCGGGTATCACTGGGGGATATGGGTAGTTTCATGGCTGAAGAAACCCCGGCCACACTTACGCGTGATTCACACGTTCTGATGCCTCCGGGAAGACGCATCTCTTTTAAAGAGAGTGAAACCTGGAACGACGGACTGCTGGAACAAGCAATCGGCTCAAAAGATGAACTCAGGGATTTGGTCTCCGATATTTCAAAAAAACTTGCCAAAGAAAAATCAGTAAACCTGGAAGGGTTCGGAAAGCTTAGAAAAACCAAAGAAGGTGATGTTTTTTTTGTGATGGACAAAAATGTTCCGGTCAATCCAAACGGATTCGGGCTGGTACCTCTCTCATTGAGCCCGCTGCCCGTTTCATCAAAAGTAAAATGTGAACTTTCAGAATCACCTCCGGCTCCTGAGGTACAGATTCAGCCCTCTGTTCAGGAAACGAAAAACCGTCCTTCCACAGGAAAAAAAGAAAAGAAATGGCCGTGGGTCTTACTTACGGTGTTTGTTATTATCCTGTTGGTAATTCTTATGGTATATATTTTCAGGGATGCCCTTCAGCCGCTTCTGGAAAAACTGCTGTACACTCCGGAAGAACGTTTACTGTTATAAGTCATCCCTTTCAAGACTTTTTGCCATCTTGAGGAACCAGCTTTCCGTATAGGCAAAAAAATGCTTGTATCCTTCACACAACGCATTCAGGCCCTGCTGTCCGTCGCGAGTCGTCAAAAACCGGTGTTTTGGACATTCTCCGTAGCATAATCTGTAATACGGACAACGAAAACACTGGTCAGGTAACCGGTTTCTTTTATCAAGCCCAAAGCGGAATAATATGTCTGAAGCTGCCATTTGGGAAAAAGTCATTTGGGCAATATTTCCGATTTTGAATTCCGGGTATACAAAATGATCACAAACGTAGACATCCCCGTTCCATTCCAGTACAACGTTGTTCCCACATGTTTCACACCAGGCACATATTCCCGGGGGCACTCCCGTGTAATTGGCCAAAACGGCTTCAAAAAACGGAACAAAGCGGATTCCTACATCACCGGAGCTCCACAAATCAAATATATCACACAAAAAAGTTCCGTAACTTTCAGCAGACACAGACCAGGGGGCACGTTGTGATCCGGATGTTTCAGGGGGAACGATTACAGGTCTCTTGTCCGGTTTACCGGGAACAGTTTTCACATATTCCAGAACAGGCAGGAATTGCATGTGATAACTGCCAATGGACTTTAAAAAAAGGTACACCTCCCTTCCATGATTCTGATTCACATTGTTGACCGTAGTCAGGGTATTGTACTGCACGCCGCTTTTGTACATCATTTCAATGCCTTTTAATACCTTTGCGAATGTACCATAGCCTTGTTTATCAATCCTGTAAGAATCGTGAATAGCCTGCGGTCCGTCAATGGAAACACCAACAAGAAAGTCGTTTTCCAGAAAAAAATCCACCCACTCATGATTGATCAACGTGCCGTTGGTTTGCAGGGAATTGCTGATTTGCTTACCCGGATTATACTTTTTTTGAAACGAAACGGCCTTTTTGAAAAAATCCAAACCGGCCAGTAAAGGTTCTCCCCCATGCCAGCAAAAAGATATTTCATCTGCGCGCAAATTGGCAGAAATATACTGTTCGGTGAATCTTTCCAGCAACGATAAATCCATTCGGGCCAGGTTGCCTTTATAGAGATCTTTTTTATCCAGATAATAGCAATATGTGCAGTCCAGATTACACAATGCCCCCACAGGTTTGATCATCACTCCGACAACTCTTTGTTCGAGTGCTTCCTGTGCGTATTGAAAAGGAATTGTTTCCCGGGGATTTCCGATCACTTTGCCAAATTTTATTGAAGTTCCCCGTATTGCTGACGCATTTTTTCCAGTTTTCGTCTCAATATCCGTGTTACTCTGCGGGTCCCCGGCTTGCCGTATATATTATTCATTTCCGACGGATCTGTCTTCAGATCGTACAGTTCCCAATCATTAAAACGAATACCGGCTTTTTCATGATCTTTTATACTTCTGCGGTTTCCGGCCGGGACTCCGTCATCATAAAACCGGATAAGTTTGTAACGTTGGTCTCGTATTCCATAGTGTTTTCTTACAGTATGTTCGGCGGGGAATTCGTGGTAGTGGTAATACAGGGCGTCCCTGTGTTTTCCCGATGTTTTTCCCTGCAAAACGGGCAGCATGGACATGCCGTGTATATCTTCCGGTATGGGAACGTTGGCAATGTCCAGGAACGTCGGTGCCAGATCAATGTTTTGCACCAATTCCGAACAGGTTCCGCGTATTCCTTCAGGCATTCTGACCAGAAGCGGCGTACGGAATGATTCTTCGTACATAAATCTTTTGTCAAACCACCCGTGTTCACCCATATAAAATCCCTGGTCAGACGTATATATGATTATGGTGTTTTCCAGCAATCCGTTTTCTTCCAGCCAATCCAGGACCCGTCCCACATTCCGGTCCACAGAATTGATACATCCGAGATAATCCCTCATATAACGCTGGTATTTCCATTCAGCAAGTTCATTTCCCGACAGGTGCAATGCTTCAAACTCAGTTTGTACACTGTCATAATAAGTGTTCCAGGCTTCACGTTCCGGTTCGGACATGCGTGCTGTCCAGTCAAAACCCATTTTCAGGTCCCGGTCCAACGTCATATCCGCTGCTATGCTCATTTCTTGCAATTCAGCTGCTTTCCGGCCCTTGTAATCATCATAGAAATTTGGTGGAAGGGGAAAATCAGTATTGTCGTATGCGCCCAGATCCTGAATGTCCGGCTGCCATGGCCTGTGCGGGGCTTTGTTATGCATCATTAACATAAAAGGCTTCTCCGTATCCCGGATCTCTTCCAGCCATTTAATGGTCAGATCCGCCGTAACTTGTGTCGCATAACCCTGAACAACTGTAGTATCACCGTTATCAATAAACCTGGGGGCATAATACTGACCCTGCCCTATGAGAATATTCCAGTAATCAAACCCTTGCGGTTCAGAACCCAGATGCCACTTGCCAACTATTGCTGTTTGATAACCTGCCTTCTGCAGTAGTTTTGGAAAAGTTTGCTGATCTCCGTCAAAAATGGTCCCGTTATCCGTAAAACCATTGGCTATACTGTGTTTACCTGTTAACAGGCAGGCACGTGACGGCCCGCTTAACGAATTAGCCACAAAACTGTTGGTAAAAAGAACCCCTTCCCGGGCGATCCTGTCAATGTTGGGAGTACTGTTCAATCCGTGTCCGTAAGCACTGATGGTTTGATAGGAATGATCATCACTCATAATAAAAAGAATGTTCACGGGTTTTTTGTCGGTTTGCTCATCCTGTTTGCAGGACAACACCAGAATAGGCACAAGCGTCAGACCAATGGCTGCGCCTGAAGGTATCAGCAATTGTTTGGTTTTCATGCCATAAAGATAAAAAAAAAGAAACACCTGAAATCAGGTGTTTCTTTTTGTGGAGATAGACGGAGTCGAACCGACGACCCCCTGCTTGCAAAGCAGGTGCTCTAGCCAACTGAGCTATATCCCCGTAGCTTGATGCAGTAGTCCCGAGCGGAGTTGAACCGCTGACCCCTACATTATCAGTGTAGTGCTCTAACCAACTGAGCTACGGGACTGAATAATAAAAAATTGGAAGAAAAGAGCAGAACACGTAACGAAACTTGCTCCAAAAAGGAGGTGTTCCAGCCACACCTTCCGGTACGGCTACCTTGTTACGACTTAGCCCCAGTTACTTGTTTTGCCCTAGGTC
>JAAYYL010000147.1 GCA_012515395.1 Bacteroidales bacterium | reverse complement strand
CGCTCCGTTCTTAGCCGTGAATGCTACGTTGTTGCCTCTTCTGATTGTGCTCTGAAAGAGACACGTTCTGCAGACAACTCTCCTAAAAATGGAGTTTGTGGCGCACCCATGTGGGTTTCTGGCGCTACAAACTCCATTTGAAAAGTCGGGGTGGCCCGACTCGAACGGGCGACCCCCTGCTCCCAAAGCAGGAACGCTAACCAACTGCGCTACACCCCGAGACTTTAGGGCTGCGAAGATAGGGATTTTTTTTGTATTTTTGTGATAGACACAAAGCAATGAAATTAATTATAATAGCGAACCGCCTCCCTGTAAGGGTACAGAAAGGGGATGACGGAAAGATCAAGATGATACGCAGCGAAGGCGGATTGGCAACAGGCCTGTCTTCGTTGGAAACGGATGTGGAAACCCACTGGGTGGGGTGGCCTGGGATTTTTACGGATGATCCGCAGGAGATTGCCGAGATTACCCGCCAGTTGCAGGAGATGCATTTCCATCCGGTCTTCCTTACTGATGATCAAATCCAGAATTATTACGAGGGTTACAGCAATAGCACCATCTGGCCCTTGTGTCATTATTTTTATACATACATTGAATATGAGGCCCGTTACTGGGAAGCATACTGGCAAGTAAACCGGCTTTTCTGTGAAAAAGCCTGCGAACAGACTCAGTCAGGAGATATCATATGGGTTCACGATTACCAGCTGATGTTATTACCCAAAATGTTGCGGGATGCCAAGGAAGGGTTGAACATCGGGTATTTCCATCATATTCCCTTTCCTTCGTACGAATTGTTCCGGATCCTGCCTGAACGTGCCGATATCCTGAACGGATTGCTCGGGGCGGATATGATTGCCTTCCATACCCACGGGTACATGCGGCACTTTGTCAGTACCGTGGAACGTGTTATGGGGCTTCAGTTTGATCTGGACAAGGTGTTGCAGGGAAACCGCCTGATACAGGTGGATTCGTTGCCTATGGGCATCAATTATCAAATGTACCACAATGCCATAGAAAACCCTGAAGTCAGAAAGAACGCCGACAGGCTTCGTAAGGAATACGGCAATTACAAACTGATCTTATCTGTTGACCGGCTGGATTACAGCAAGGGAATCATGCACCGGCTCAAGGGCTTTGAGCGCTTTCTGGACGATAATCCAAATTTTCATGAAAAGGTATCGTTGGCGATGGTTGTGGTACCTTCCAGGAGCAATGTGGTCCGTTATGCCAAACTGAAGAAAAACATTGACGAGGCTATTGGAGGGATAAACGGAAGGTATTCCACGCTCAACTGGACTCCCATACATTATTTTTACCACGGATTGGCTTTTGAAGAATTGGTCGCATTGTATTACATAGCGGATATTGCGCTGGTTTCTCCTCTCAGGGACGGCATGAACCTGGTGGCCAAAGAATATGTAGCTACCAAAAGGGACAACCCCGGCGTTTTGATATTAAGTGAAATGGCAGGTGCTTCAACGGAATTGTCAGATTCACTGATTATTAATCCTAATGATGTAAACCAAATAAGCAATGCACTGCTAACAGCTTTGAACATGCCCGAAAAAGAGCAGATACAGGCTTTAAAAAGAATGCAGAAAGTGGTCTCTGTCAACACGGTAGACAAATGGGCGGATCTTTTTCTGAAACAATTACTGGCCATTCGAAAGAAGAACCTGGAAAACGACATGAAACAGATCACCCGGGCCAATGTTGCCCGGATCCGTCGCTCTTACAAAAGAGCTTCAAAGCGACTCATCATACTTGACTACGATGGTACGTTATCCCCATTTAAAAAGAAACCGGAAGATGCCTATCCAACCCCTGAAATCCTGGAAGTTCTGCGGCAACTGGCCTCGGATCCGGGCAACAAAGTGGTCATAAGCAGCGGAAGGGATCATGCCACATTGGAAGACTGGATGGGTGCTTTGCCGGTGGATATGGCTGCCGAACACGGGGCTTTTTACAAGGAAAAAGGGATCTGGCACCGTATTGAAGAGCCTTTTACCTGGAACCGTGAGATCATGGATATCATTCAATCTTTTCTGGATAAAACACCCAACTCCACTCTGGAAGTCAAGGAAACCGCGCTGGTATGGCATTACCGCAATGTAGATGCGTGGATGGCATCACTCAGAGCGCAGCAGTTGGTCAATGCGCTTATAGGTCCCTGTACGCGTCTGAACCTGCAGATCATGCAGGGAAACAAGATTGTGGAAATTAAACCTCCTGTGTTTTCAAAAGGGTCAGAAGCCAAAAGGTTGTTGAGAAAAGACCGGTACGATTTCATCCTGGCACTGGGAGACGATGTGACCGACGAAGACACCTTCAGGGCGTTGCCCAAACGCGCGCACACCATAAAAATCGGCTCGGTCTCGGAAAGGGCAAAATATTACATGCTGTCTCAGGAAGAAGTCATCCCCTTCCTGAGAAAGCTTTACCATTAATCAAGGACGCAGAAAGCGCGAGAGCGTTTTCTCCTCGGCAAAAAGTCTGGCAGTCTCTATGATCGCCAAGTGGGAATATGCCTGAGGGTAATTGCCCAATTGTTCGCTCGTGTAAAAATCAAGGTCTTCACTGAAAAGCATTAGGTGATTGGAATAGGTCAGCAAACGCTCGAACATAGAGAGTGCTTCCTCCCGCCTTCCGATCCTGAAAAGTGCTTTGACCAACCAGAAATTACATATTGTGAAAGCCGAGGAGGGGATCCCCAGCCCGTCGTGGTTCCTGTAGCGGAAAAGAAGGCCGTTGTGCATCAATCCCTGTTCAATGGCATGGACTGTTTTTACAAAACGGGGATCCTCGGCGCTGATAAAACCGTAGTCTTCCATAAGCAGCAACGAGGCATCCAGATCCGAGTTTTCGTACGCCTGGGAGAAACTCCCGATGGTTTCTTTCCATCCTTTTTCAAGGACCTCTTCCCGGATCTGACGGGCAATTCCGCTCCATTTTTCCACGTATCCGGGTTCGTCAAGCAATTGGGCAATGCTAACCGCCCGGTCCATGGCCACCCAGCACATAACTTTTGAGATCACAAAATGCTTCCGTTCCCCGCGGATTTCCCAAATACCGTTGTCGGGTTCGCGCCACTGAGATACCACTGTCTTAACAATGCCTTTTACCACTTCCCACATCTCTTCAATTTCATCCAGCGTTCCCGGGAAATACAGGTAATAATGATAGATCATGTCCATCAGGTATCCCAGGGAGTCGTTTTGTTTCTGTGAAAAGGCGGCATTTCCTATGCGAACCGGCTTGGAGCCGGCAAAACCGTTGAGGTGAGGAAGTGTTTTTTCTTTCAGGTTCCTTTCCCCACGGATACCGTACATGATCTGGAAACTCTCGTCCTTGGATTTCAGAATGCCCTTGATGAATTCCATGAATCGTTTGGCCGCTCCTTTATGCCCCAGTGTTACCAGGGTTTTAATAGACATGGAAGCATCCCGTAGCCAACAGAAGCGGTAATCCCAGTTACGGTCACGTCCTATAACCTCCGGTATACTGGTAGTCAGTGCGGCCAAAACGGCTCCTGACCTTTGGTAAGACAAAAGTTTAAGGATGAGCATGCTGCGCTCGATCACATCGTTAAAACGATCAAATTTCTTGGATCGGTTGGTCCAGTCAAGCCAGTAAACAAGGGTCCGGTTGTATTCCAGATCGACTCTTGATTGGGAAATCTTTACAAGTTTCTGGTTGTAAGAGACCATCAGGAAAGCATCTTGCTGAAGCTCTATAGGTTGTTCGTTTAATATTTGATCGTAATCCAGGTTTGAATACAAATAGATGGCATTGCGGCTGTTCTTGCGGTCAACGGTTTTTACGTAAGTTTTTCCGGGACGATGCTCCACTTTGTCTTTAGCATAGTTGAACACAGGTCTGTACTGTACACGAAAACGAGGTTTTCCGCTTATAAGACGGATCATCCGGTATAATTCCGGAGGCAGGTAGTAGCTGTTCATTTCCCCGATCTTGAAACGGGGCATGAAATCCACAACCTGGAAGACCCCTTCTTTTGAAGTATAAGTTGTGGAAAGAATATTGGTGTGCCTGACATATTCCTGTGATATCTCACAAGGTCCGTCTACTACAAAAGCAAAATGACCGCCCTTTTTTTGATCCAGGATCCTGGAAAAAATGGATGGCGAATCAAAATCCGGGAAACAAAACCAGTCTATACTGCCTTCTTTTGAAATAAGCGCCGCTGAACGGCAATTTCCAACGGCGCCATAGTCCAGATGTCCCATAAAATTTCTTCAGATGCTTATTTTAATTGTTTTAGAGCTTTTTCGTATCTGTTTTCTACTTCTTTCCAATTGATAACATTCCAGAAAGCTTCTATGTAATCAGCCCGCTTGTTTTGGTATTTCAAATAGTATGCGTGTTCCCAAACATCCATTGCCAACAGTGGAAAGCCTTTTTGTTCGGCAACATTCATCAGCGGATTGTCCTGGTTTGGCGTGGAGCTGACAAAGAGATTGCCCTCATGGTCCAGGCTCAGCCAGGCCCAGCCGCTTCCAAAACGGGTGGCTCCTGCCTTTGCAAAAGCTTCTTTAAAGGCATCTACGGACCCAAATGTTTTTTCAATGGCTTTTTCCAGCTTCCCGGAGGGTTTTTGACCTGTTCCCGGGGCCATGTTTGCCCAGAAAAGGGTGTGGTTGTAATAACCGCCCCCGTTATTCCTGACTGCCTGAGGGTAAGCACTGATGTTGGCAAAAATGTCTTCTATGGCCATTTTTTCCATTTCAGTACCTTTAACGGCGTTTAAAAAGTTGTTGTAATACGCCCTGTGATGACGCGAATAATGAATTTCCATGGTGGTTGCGTCAATATAAGGTTCCAATGCATCGTAATCATATGGAAGGTTTTGAAAAACAAAACTCTGGGATGTGATTTGTGCATTCAGGGCATATGGCTTGCCCGGCAATCCTGCCAGGACAAGGCTAAGTGTTACTAATAATGTTTTCATAATCGTAAGTATTTAATTGTTAAATCCTGTTTCGGGGTTTTTTTCGCTGAATTTTTCTGTCATAACAGCCATTATTTCGTTATGGGTTTTCCCCGATTTTTCCATTTCCTTAATGAGCCGATAGGCCTTAAAAAGCGAAGATTGTGCAATTTCAGAGGAAAAATGACCGATTCCCTGATTCCAGATGATCAGGGCAAACACTTCGTCAAGTTGTTCTGAACGGATGCCAATGTGATATGCTTTTACCAATTCCCGGGTAGCCTGCCTGATCCTTCCGGCGCCCACGGCGTTGGTTAATGACATTAAAAGTTTGTATTTAAGTTCAATGGCCGGGTTTTCCTTATTCCAGATGTTGTTCCAGAAATTTACCGTCAAACCGGCCAGCGCGGGATCAATCTCGGCATAACGCGGCATGACTATGGGTTTGAGGGGAAGTTCTTCATCTGCTTTGTCCAGTATTTCCTTTCGAAAAAAATAACTGTAAAAAAGTCCTTCTTCTTTTTGTTCCGTGTAATACTCAAATCCCAGATTTTTCATGGATCCGTACAGGGGAATGGGTTCGAAATTTTGAATGATGGTTATCCCGCCGTTCTTTTCTACGGCCTTGGCTTTTTTTATGATTGCAGGCAGGAAATTCCCTTTTATAGGCCTGACGTCAAATTCAGGAAATGTATCTTTATTTTGTAACCAGTCTTTTTCCATTGTTATAGGTTGAATATTTAATATTGTGCATGCTTGCACATGAGGTAAGATCATTAAAGATACAAAATATCTGCCAGATTCCGGATATGACACAAAGGCAGGATGGTTTGCAGCGTTTCTGAAGGTGAAAACATGTAAGTGTCAGATAAAGCATACAGTTACGTTGGTTATTCCGACGCACAAACTGTTGTTTTCTGCTTGATTTATGTCCAATTTTAACGACTTTTTGTTTGTAAAAATTAGTTGCAATATAATACGTGCGTTTTTTTGTTCTGAAAACTGTACATATGTTAAATTTAAATCTCTTGAATAAATGATGGTCTCATGAATAAAATGATCACGTCGGTATTCGGGTTTCTGATTCTGATATGTCCGGTTACCGGAACACTCCATGCTCAGCAGCAGAAGATTGATTCGTTGGTAGAGGTGCTGGCGAATACGTCCCGGGACACTACCCGGTTAGCGGTATTGCATGAGTTGTACAGTGGATATTCAGACACAGATTCTCAAAAGGCGTTGGTATATGCCCGGGAAGGGCTGATCCTGTCCCGGGAATTCGGTCATAATAAATGGACAAGCGTTTTTTTTAACGATGTGGGAATTTCTTATTATAATTTGGGAAATTTTGATTCCGCATACGTATATTTTGATAAAAGATTAGACCTGACTACGGCTATAAAGGATACAATGGGTATGGCCGGATCAATGGATAATATTGGTGTAATCTTTTACCATCGGGGAGAACCTGAAACAGCTTTGGAATACCGCAGGAAAGCCATTGAAATATATAAAAAAGTCAATCATTTTAAAAATCTGGCCGGCGGATACATATGGATTGGCAATATTTATAGCCATACGGGAGATTATCAGCAGGCACTCCGGAATTATATTGATGCAAAGCAAATCCTGCTGGATTATCAAGATGATAATTTACTGGCTAATGTAATGGTCAATTTGAGCTTGGTTTATCGTCATCTGAAACAGTACGACAATGCATTGGATTACATCAGGCAGGCATTAATACTATTTGATAAAGCTGGGAATCTGAACGGGAAAGGAGTCGCTTTATACAGATTGTCTTTGATTTATGAAGAAGCCGGAGAATACGATAAAGCAATAAAATCAATCCGGGAAGCTGAACAGGTTTTTTTGCAGACGGGGAATGATTATTTTTTAAACACTGTATATAATGCCTTAGGAAACTGGTGTTTAAAAGAAGATTTACCGGACGAAGCCTTAGAGTATCTCAATAAAACCCTGGCTTATGCCAATACAGTCGATGACAAAGGATTATTAGCAACGACATACCATAATATGTCGGAGGCCTATTTTCAAAAAAACAACAACACAACTTCCCTGAATTATCTGAAACAGGCAGAAAACATCTATCATAAAATAGGTGATAAACGTCATTTACAAGATGTTTTTTTAGACTATATCGAAATTTACGGTTACAACAACAAACCGGACAGTATTGTTAAATATTTGATTGCATATAAAGAACTGAGCGATTCCCTGATCAATGAACAAACGATCAACGCGGTTGCAGAGATACAGGAAAAATACCAGGCAGAGAAGAAAGAGAAAGAGATTGCATTGTTAACCCTGGAAAACGAAAAGAAGCAATTTGCCCTGGAAAAACTGGAGCAGGAAAACCGCATCGCGAACCTGGAGTTGATGCAGGCGGCCATAGAGCATGAAAAATCCTGCCAAGATCTGCAGCTGGCCAATGCGGAAAGGGAAAACCAGAAAAACCAGATCAATATTTTGACATTGAATGAGGAGGTTCGGGAACAAAAACTGCAGCAGGAGAAAAGAGAGAAATTGTTTTTAATGATTGGGTTTTTCGTAATCTTTTTAGCCGGCGGGGTTATCACTTATTATATTCTGATAAGTTACAGGAACAGGAAACAGAAGGAAGAAGCCCGTTTGAAACAGGAAGCTGCTGAGTTAAGCCGTCAGCTGGTGGAAATAAATATGAAAGCCATCCATTTCCAGTTAAACCCTCATTTTATTTTCAATTGCGTGCATACGGTTGAATACCTGCTTGGTCAGTCCAAAGTAAAGGAATCCATGGCCTGTTTAAGGAAATTTTCCGATCTGATCCGCATGATGCTGGAGGGCATGAGCAAAAAAGAGATCCCGCTGGAAAGGGAGCTGGACATTTTGCGTCTGTATATGGACCTGGAAAAAATGCGGCATACGCATGACTTCTCATATAGTATTGAAACGGACAACCGGATAGATCCCGTGACAACCATGGTGCCGCCTCTGATCTTGCAGCCTTTCGTGGAAAATTCCATTAAACACGGATTTGTGCAGGACGGTAAAGAATACCACATCCGGATCAGGTTGCAGACGGAAGGGGAAAAGCTGCATTGCGAGATCAAGGATAACGGCATTGGTTTTTCGGCAAAGAAAAACCAAATGTCCGTCTCGGGCTTTAAAAATGAATCACTCGGCCTGAAACTGACCGAGGACAGGCTCCGGTTGATCAACCAGATGACGCATTCGGAGTATTCCTATTCAATAGGGGATCTTAACGAGAAAGAAAACAATACAACAGGGACTTTGGTCTCTTTACAATTACCTTACATACTGGCAGCATGATAAAGACAATAATTGTGGAAGATGATTTGATGCACGTCGAATCACTGGTAAAAATCCTGCATGAAAATTTTAAAAACGTTCAGATAGAGGCCATTTGCACCAATGTGCCCGATGCTGTTAAAAAAATTGATACCCTTAAGCCGCACCTGGTTTTCCTGGATGTGGAAATGGGCCCGTTTAGCGGATTTGATGTACTGGAAATGGTTAAAAGAAAAGACTTCGAAGTGATCTTTACGACAGCCTATGAGCAATATGCGATCCGGGCCATAAAAACGGCAGCTCTTGATTATGTTGAGAAACCGGTTGATGTTGATAAATTGACAGAGGCACTGGCACGTTACAAGCTGAAAACAGGGGCTAAGAAAATACAAACGCTTCTGGAAAACTTTAAAAACAATAGCGAAGAGCAAAAAGTAGCACTTTATGATAAAGGGTGTTTCCTGTTTGTGAAGTTAAAAGACATCATCCGGTTGCATTCAGACAATGCCTATACGGAAGTGTTTTACAAAGAGGACAAGAAGGTAATAAAGACACTTACATCCAAGGGAATTTCCTATTTTGAGGACCTCTTCCAGGGAAAAGCCCTCTTTTACAGGGTACATAACCAACATCTGATAAACATCAATTACATCCGGCAAATGATCTACGATAACGGATTGAATCTTAAAATGGATGATTCCGAAAAATCGTCCATACCCGTAGCACGTGCCCGGAAAGAAGATTTTATGCTTTTTTTAAGACAAAACGGAATCCTGATCTGACGAAAAAACCGACCGATTTCAAAGTGATACCTACCGAAATCAAAATGGCAATAACGTGTTACGTTTAAAAGAGCTATATTAAAGGCCCTGATCCTGAATAATCTATAGCCATGAAGAAAAATCACAATTCAGAAATTTTTATTGGAAAGATCATTGAACAAAAAGTAAAAGAAAGCCATTTATCCGTTTCCCAGTTTGCTTCACTCATCAGCCGCTCCCGCACGACCATATACGATATATTCAATCGGAAAAGCATAGACATAGATCTGTTGTTAACTATTTCCGAAGTATTGGATTATGATTTTCTTACAGAAATATATGTTCCTAAATGTAAGGATCCCTCTCCTAAAAAGTGCTATCTGGCCATTGAAATAGATCCTACCGCTATCCCTTCAAATGTCAGGGAGGTTTCCAGTGATCAGAAAAACCGGGTAAAAATTCTTCTGAAAGAACGGCTGCAACGTAAGGTAAACGCAAGGTAAATGGAGTTTGATGCGCCTCAAATGGAGTTTGACTGCGCCAGCTAAAATCCAGAAAT
>JAAYYL010000146.1 GCA_012515395.1 Bacteroidales bacterium | reverse complement strand
TTACAGGGAAAGTGGTGGAGGCCATACCTGGACCAACTGGAGGTTGTACCTTTCCGAATTCGCTCCGTTGTTGTTTAAATAGAAGGCGCCTAATAATTATCAACATGAAAAAAATACTCACCTTAGCGGCGCTTTTGGCATGTCTGCCGATAGTCGCACAAGAAAATGCCATCATAGACCTGCAACCTCAGAAGGAAACATGGCGCATAGAAAAAGAGATCTACGGACACTTTTCCGAACATTTGGGAACGTGTATTTACGGGGGGGTATGGGTTGGTCCCGATTCTCCGATCCCCAATACCATGGGGTACCGTAACGACGTGCTTGAAGCATTGAAGCAATTACAAATCCCGGTACTGCGATGGCCCGGTGGCTGTTTTGCCGATGAATACCACTGGCGTGACGGAATAGGTCCGCGGCAACTGCGACCAAAAATGATCAATACCCATTGGGGAGGCACCGTGGAGGACAACAGCTTTGGAACACATGAATTCCTGAACCTTTGTGAACTGTTGGGTTGTGAACCGTACATCAGCGCAAACCTGGGTAGCGGAACCGTGGAAGAAATGGCCGACTGGGTAGAATACATGACCTCTCCTGCCGACAGCCCCCTGGCCAATCTGCGTCGTGAAAACGGACGGGATGAACCCTGGAAAGTCAAATATTTCGGAGTGGGAAACGAAAGCTGGGGATGCGGAGGCAATATGCGTCCCGAGTTTTATGCAGATCAGTACCGCAGGTACGCCACTTATTGCCGCAATTTCGGAGACAACCGGTTATTCAAGATCGCT
The DNA here is from genome assembly GCA_012515395.1 of Bacteroidales bacterium. GTDB lineage: Bacteria > Bacteroidota > Bacteroidia > Bacteroidales > UBA932 > DMER64. The sequence continues at coordinate 3,998 of JAAYYL010000146.1, read as the reverse complement.
GTGGGACCCAGTGATTTTGACGTCAACTGGACAGAGGTGATGATGGAAAGAGTTGGCAGGCGGATGAACGGGCTTTCAGTTCATTTTTACACCGTGTATAATTGGAATGCCAAAGGCTCTGCCACAAAATTTACTCCCGACGATTATTACCGGACCCTGGGAAAATGCCTGGATATTGACAAAGTGATACAATCTCACAGAACCATTATGGACCGGACCGACCCCGATCAACGAATCTCTATTATGGTTGATGAATGGGGAACCTGGTGGGATGAAGAACCGGGTACCGTACGGGGCCATCTGTACCAGCAGAATACCATGCGGGATGCTTTTGTAGCGGCCCTTTCCCTGATGGTTTTCCACAAACACGGAGAGCGGGTGAAGATGGCCAACATTGCCCAGCTGGCCAATGTGCTCCAGGCAATGGTTCTGACAAAAGACGATAAAATGGTCCTTACTCCCACCTATCATGTTTTTGAAATGTTCAAAGTGCATCAGGACGCCGACTTCATGCCGCTTGAGGTGAACAGTCCGGACCTGGTGACGCCTGACAAAAAGGTAATACAGTCCGTTTATGCTACCGCTTCCGTTAATCAAAAGGGAACCATGCATATCTCCCTGGCCAACGTAAGTCTGGATCGTTCATGTGAAGTAACGGTCAATCTGAACGGGGCTCAATACAAAGAATCTTCCGGCAGAATCCTTACATCCGGGGAAATTTCCGATCATAATGATTTTGATCATCCGCACACAGTCAAGCCCGAACCCTATACCGGGATGAAATCCGGAAAGGACTTTCTGACACTTACCATGCCTGCCAAATCCATTGTGACGGTTGAGTTGGTTCCTGCGGGTAAATAACGGCTCATAAAAGGCCCCTTTTTGAAAAGAAATCGTTACTTTTGACAGATTTTCGCACAAAACAAAACAATAACCTATAATCATTCTAATATGACAACAGAGAAAAAAAGTTACGCATTGCCAATCATCATGATGATTGCGCTTTTCGGGATGATCTCATTTGTGACCAACCTGGCAGCACCAATGGGACAAGTATTGAAAGAACAATTTGGAGCATCCAATTTCCAGGGTTTACTTGGTAATGCGGCTAACTTCATAGCCTATGCCGTAATGGGGATACCGGGAGGTATGCTCCTGCAGCGCATAGGGTATAAAAAAACGGCCCTTATAGCAATTGCCATCGGTTTTCTGGGTGTATTCATTCAGTTCCTTTCAGGACATTCATCGGAAACCGCCGCATTCAGCATCTATCTTCTGGGTGCATTTGTTGCCGGTTTTTCCATGTGTTTGCTGAACACGGTGGTGAATCCCATGCTGAATACCCTGGGTGGAGGCGGAAATAAAGGAAACCAGCTTATACAGGTTGGAGGTTCCTTTAACTCGGTAATGGCTACGCTTACACCTGCCCTGGTAGGTATTTTGATTGGTGAAGCAGCCAAAGCCAACATCAAGGACGTATTTCCCGTATTGTACATTGCCCTGGGCGTTTTTGCCCTCGTATTTTTAGTGTTACTGGCTGTTAAGATCCCCGAACCTCATGTGGCTCAAAGCAAAGAACCTTTGAAGCAATTGATGACGGGAGCCCTCAAATACAGACATTTTATATTGGGCGCTGTTGCCATATTCGTATACGTAGGAGTAGAAGTGGGTACTCCGGGCATAATGATATACTGGCTTTCGGACAATCCCGAAGTAGGAAAAACCATTGCCGGTTTTGTAGCAGGGACTTACTGGCTGCTTATGTTGGTGGGGCGTCTGATAGGTGCCTCCGTGGGAAGCAAAATTTCAAGTAAAGTTATGTTATCTGTGACTTCGGCCATAGGTCTTCTGTTGATTTTCCTTACCATATTCTCATCTACAGAAACCATGGTTTCTCTGCCCGTTTTGCAGCGTTCACCCCTGGGTGCCCTTTCGTTTGGAATGGCCGAGGTTCCCATTAATGCCATGTTTATCGTATTAGTTGGCCTGTGTACCTCCATCATGTGGGGCAGTATTTTCAACCTGGCAGTGGAAGGACTCGGCAAATATACCGCGGCAGCTTCCGGCATCTTCATGGTATTGGTATGCGGGGGCGGTATTCTTCCCGCGATCCAGGGATTTGTGGCAGATAAGGCCGGTTATATTTCCAGTTACTGGGTGATCATCATAGGACTGGCATATCTCTTGTTCTATGCCCTGGTAGGATCAATAAACAGAAATAAAGAAATCCAAACTCAATAGATTATGGGAAAACCTTATGTAGTAGGCATTGACATTGGAGGTCAAAGCACAAAACTGGGCGTAGTTGATGCCCGCGGGAACATTATTATTCAAACTTCTTTCGACACACGTGACATTACAACTTTGAAAGGATACATGGATGAACTGGAAAAAACACTTTCCAGAATCATCAATGCTCCTGCCGTGGGCGGAAAGGAAAAAGTGAAAGGGATTGGCATAGGTGCCCCCAACGGCAATTATTATAAAGGGACTATTGAGTCTGCTCCCAACCTTAAATGGGCAAAAGACAAACACGGAAATCCCGAAGTCGTCTACCTGAAAAAGAACGTGGAATCAGCACTGGGATTGCCCGTTGTGGTAACCAATGACGCAAATGCCGCAGCTCAGGGAGAAATGATTTACGGTGCAGCCAAAGGCATGAAAAATTTCATTGAGATCACCCTGGGAACGGGTGTAGGCAGCGGCATTGTCATTGATGGCAAAGTTGTTTACGGCCACGACGGGTTTGCCGGGGAACTGGGACACACCACTTCCGTGCGCAGAACGGGAAGGTTGTGCAATTGCGGGAAGGTGGGATGTTTGGAAACCTATGCCTCGGCAATCGGGGTGGCCAGGACAGCCCGGGAACTGCTGGAGATCGAACCCCAAAGGCCCAGCATTTTGAGAAATATCCCCGCCGATGAAATTACTTCCAAAGATGTTGCCGAGGCGGCTGCCAAAGGAGATGAACTGTCGGTTGACGTGTTCAGCTACACCGGCCGGTTGTTGGGAGAAGCTTTTGCCGATTTTGTCGCTTTCAGCGCCCCCGAGGCCATCATTCTTTTCGGAGGCCTGGCACAGGCAGGGGAGCTGATCTTTAAGCCTACCGTGCAGGCCATGGAAGACAACCTGTTGTCTATCTGGAAAGGGAAAGTGAAAGTGCTTCATTCCGAATTGCCCGGATCCGAGGCGGCGATCCTTGGTTCGGCAGCGCTTGCCTGGGAATTGTAAAAGGATTGGGTATGCATATTGAAGTTATCAAAAAACAGTTTAAAGATAAGTTCGGGGATCCTGCCGGTAAGGTATATGCCTCGCCCGGCAGGATCAACCTTATAGGTGAACATACCGATTACAACGGCGGTTTTGTTTTCCCCGGAGCAATTGACAAAGGCATGGTGGCCGTGATCCGTAAGAACGGGACCGGAAAGGTTCGTGCGTGGTCGGTTGATCTGCAGGATTTTGCCGAGTTTTCCATGGAAGAAAGCGATCTGCCCAAAGCTTCCTGGGCCCGGTACATTTTTGGTGTTTGCCGCGAGATGGTCAAGAGAGGCGCGCAACCCGGAGGGTTTGACACGGCTTTTGCCGGGGACGTTCCCCTGGGGGCCGGCATGTCCTCATCAGCGGCATTGGAAAGCACTTATGCCTTTGCGCTCAATGATATGTTCTCCCTGGGAATAGAAAAATTTGAGCTGGCACGCATTGGACAGGCCACCGAACACAATTACGTGGGTGTGAAATGCGGGATCATGGACCAGTTTGCTTCCCTTTTCGGAAAAGAAGGCAGTTTGATCCGTCTGGACACAAGGTCTATGGAATATAAGTATTTTCCGTTCCACCCGGAAGGTTACAAGTTGGTTTTGCTGGACACTGCCGTGAAGCATGAGCTGGCCTCCTCGGCTTACAACAAACGCCGCGAGTCATGTGAAAATGCAGCCCGCGTTGTGCGGGAAAACGGGCATCCCGGAGTGGAATTCCTTCGCGATGTTACCATGGATATG
>JAAYYL010000145.1 GCA_012515395.1 Bacteroidales bacterium | reverse complement strand
GGAGTTTCGGCTGTAGCGGGATTGCCGGTTTGGTGGCTGTTCGCTCTTTTAGCACGCCGGGATCGTTTGTGCTTGTAGCGGCGGTATTCTGTTATCCGAAAGGGAAGTCCCAACAGCAGTACCAGGCTGCCGTACAAGATGCCCACATGCAAGCCGCTGACTGCCAGGATGTGGCCGGCGCCGGCTGCACTGAACCGATCACGCATCTCCCGTGTCAGCCCGGTTTTGTCGCCCAGACAAATCCCGGCCAAAAGGGCGCCGGCCTCCCCTTTCCAAGACCCGGTAATAGGGACCCTAAGCCGTTTAAGACGTTCGAAAACAGTCAGTTCCCCGGAGATACGTTGAAAATCGTATATATAGGCTCTTCGGAAGAATCCCCTCCGCGCCATGTATTTTGCGTAATCGAAAGTAGTGGTCGTGGGGCTTTTTGTGGTTGTGCCGTCTGTTGTGGTTGTGCCGTCTGTTGTGGTTGTGCTGTCTGTTGTGGTTGTGCTGTCTGTTGTGGTTGCGGGTTGATAGGAATTGAAGGGGAAAGTGCGGCATCGGGTGATCAGCATGTCACCCGGGAGCCACCGCGCGTTAATGGAGTCTCCATGATCTGTATGGCTTATGGCGCTTTCAAAATCGCTCTTGCTGTTGCCGAAACCGCAGTTGCCGGAACCGCTGGTGCCGGTCGTATCAATCGCTATGAAGGCCTGGATGTTTTCAAACCCGGGAATTTGCTTCTTTCCATCGGGGGAATAAAAAACCAGCCTGCATTCCATGCGCATGTATTCACGGGCGGAAGCGGTAGTCACGTGAACCGGGAAATCCGTTACCCGAAGACACAGGAACACTTGTTCTTCTTCCGGTAAAACCGATCCCGGTAAGACCGATCCGGCAACAGAAACCTGCAAGCTATCACCCCCGGTAACTGACAATTCTGAGCCGTTAAGTGATCCGGAAAATAGATCCCTGAAGGAAATTTCAGAAGGAATTTGCCGCTGGAAACCGTGAATAAATCCAATAAAAAAGAGTGCCAGCAGCCCCATGCAGTAAACAGGCAACCCGTAACGGTAACGCAGGTAGCTTACGGAGATGTATTTTTTAGGTTTGCAGGAAAAAAACACCGGGCGCGGAGGTGCGTTGCGCCTGAGCAGAAACACCCCCGTCAGGAAAACAACCGCCACCAATACGGTCACGCCGAAAACAATCGGTAAAACAGCCGGGATCAGCTCCGGAAAAACCTCCTGAATACGTGATATACCGTCCGTTCCACCTACTTCTTCCGCTTTGGAGCATAACCCTCCTTCCGGGACTGAAAAGCCCCAAAAACAAACACCCGCCAAAGTGCCGCAAATTACTGAGGCAGCCGGCGGGAACATTCCTTCATTTTTCCTTCTCCTCACCCTTGCAAGTAACGTACAGATTCCGTATTTTTGCAGATTCTTAAGAATCAATATCAAAAAACCGGATAAATATTACACTTAGCTCAAAAATAATAAAAAAACCTTACCAAAACCAATCATGATCATTCTTGTTTTAAACTGCGGGAGTTCTTCCATCAAGTACAAGGTACTCGATATGAAGACCGAGAAGGATTTCACCGTCCTGGCAAAAGGTGTCGTGGAACGCATCGGCCAGGAAATGGGCATCGTAACACACAAAAGACTCATAGGTGAAAAAGAAAAGTACAAAGTGGAGCTTCCCGTACCGCACCACACCGTGGGCATTGCAGGCATATTGAACCTGCTGACAGACAAACAATGGGGCGTTCTGGAATCCCTCACCCAGATCCAGGCCGTCGGTCACCGTGTGGCCCAGGGCGGAAAATATTACAAGGAAAGCGTCTTGATTGACGATGAAGTCAAGCACAATATTATGAAACTTGCCGAGTTGGCCCCGCTGCACAACCCCGCCCACCTTTTGGGAATCGAGGCCGTGGACAAGCTGCTCCCGCATACCAAACAGGTAGCCGTTTTTGACACCGCATTCCACCAGACCATGCCGGACCATGCCTATATGTATGCCATCCCTAAGGAACTTTACGATAAATACGACATCCGCCGGTACGGCTTTCACGGGACCAGCCACAAGTTTGTGGCCCGCAAAGGTTGCGAACTTGCAGGACTGGATTTCGATAAAGCAAAAGTCATCACCTGCCACCTGGGCAACGGATCTTCCATCACTGCCGTCAAGGAAGGCAAGTCCATAGACACATCCATGGGATTCACCCCGCTGGAAGGACTGGTCATGGGAACACGCACAGGCGATATCGACCCTTCGATCGTTACTTTCCTGCAGGAAAAAGAAGGTTGGACAGCCGCACAAACCAACGATTTTCTGAACAAAAAATGCGGTTTACTCGGCCTGTACGGAAAAAGCTCGGACTGCCGGGACATTGAGAATGCGGTTCTTGAGGGAGACAAACGCGCGATCCTGGCACAACACATCTTTGCATACCGTGTTTTGAAATACATCGGCTCGTACACTGCGGCAATGAACGGTGCGGATCTGATAGTCTTTACGGGCGGGATCGGCGAAAACGATTATATGCTGCGGGAGATCGTAGGCACCCGACTCGGCTTTTTGGGCGTAACGTTTGACTCGGCAAAAAATAAAAAAGTCCGAGGCGAAGATGCCCTTCTTTCCACCAACGGCACCCACACGCAGGTTGCCGTGATCAGCACGGACGAAGAACTGGTGATCGCTACAGATACGTTGAATTTAATGAATTAAAGAGATATGAAGACTTTCCAGGAAATTTTTGAACAACTGCGCTCGCAGAAGAAAAAACGTCTGATCGCCGCTTGGGGAGTGGACGACCACACCATCAATGCCGTTTACAAGGCTATCGAGCTGGGGATCGTGGACGGAACGCTGGTGGGAAACAAGGCGCGTATAGAGGCCGTTTGCCACGAAGAAGGGATAGATCCGGGTGTATTTACCATCGTAGATATCGAACAGGAACTGGCAGCCGTTGCACATGCCGTGGAAATGGTCCGTAACGGGGAAGGCGACATTTTGATGAAAGGCCAATGCAGTACGGACAAATACATGCGTGCCATACTGAACAAAGAAAAAGGCCTGTTGCCGCCCAAGGCTGTATTGAGTCACGTGGCCGTACTGTCCCATCCGAACTACCCCAAATTCCTGATCATGAGCGATATGGCTGTTATTCCCGCTCCCGACCTGAGCCAAAAAGTAGCCATCGCCAAATACCTGGTCAATACCGCACATGCCCTGGGAATACCCAAACCCAAGCTGGCTTTTGTAGCCGCTACCGAACAAATGCTTCCCGGAATGCCGGCCTGTGTAGACGCCGCTATCCTCTCCAAAATGGCTGACCGCAAACAGATCCCCGGCTGTATAGCCGACGGACCCCTGGCCCT
>JAAYYL010000144.1 GCA_012515395.1 Bacteroidales bacterium | reverse complement strand
TTCATGAAAGGCGTTGACTTGTTCTATGTAACCGATGTACAAATTGGCGGCGTTAAAGCGGCTGCCGTACCAAACGGAGGTTATTTCCTCGGGATCACGGGGGACTACTGGAAACGGGAAACACGAACAGAAAAAGACGAAGAAGGCAACGACATTGAAGTTGAAATCCCAGATGGCCGTTACATTATAGATGAAGCAACTGGTCTTTACAAAACCACCGGCGTAGCTACCAACCTGCTTGGTAACCGCGAACCGGATTTGATAGGCGGTCTGGGAAATACCCTTACCTACAAAAACCTGAGCTTTTCCATACTGTTTGATATCCGCAAAGGAGGTTTGATTTACAACGGTACTGAGTATTTATTGCTTAACAACGGATTGTCCCCGCAGACACTGGATCGTGAATCAGTTACAGTGGAAGGCGTTTCAAGTACTACTGGAGAACCTGTTTCCTATACTTACAATGCCGGTCAGATGTACATTGTTAACGGAGCTGAAAAGAGCGGTGATTATATGATTCAGAGCTATTGGAGCAATTATGCATCCAACGCATATAACTTATTGACCGACACCAACTGGCTGCGTTTACGCGCCGTTTCTCTTGCTTACGATTTCAGAGGCCTGTTCAACAAACAGAGTTTCATTAAAGGATTAACGGCTACCGTTACGGGAACCAATCTCTTCCTGTGGAGTAATTACAAAGGTATGGACCCTGAAGTCAGCGTTTCAGGTTCCGGTACGGGTGGCTCCGGTTCGTCAGGTATTGACTATTGCGGTGTTCCTGCTACAGCCGGTTTGTCATTTGGTTTAAACATCACTTTCTAATAACAAACGGATTTAAAAATTCAGATTATGAAAAAAATACTATATATAGCTTTAAGTCTGTTGATTACTTTAGGGATAACCGGCTGTAACGACTGGTTGGACGTGAACGTAGACCCGGACAACCCGAACAATGTCAGTGCTACGGTAGAAAGCCGTCTCCCCTGGATTCAACACTATTATATGTATGCATGGGGCTCTGCCTGTATGCGTGGCGTTACCATTGGCGGTTTGATGAGTCAGACCTCAACCACTTCCTCCAACGGAAAACTTTCTGCCTGGGATCCTTTGCAGAGCTCTACTACCACATCTTATCAGAACTGGTTCATTGGAGCAGCGTGTAATATTGATGATATGATCAATGCCGCAGAAAAAACAGGCGCTTACCATTATATTGGAGCTGCTCATGTGATACATGCCATGGGATTCATGCTTATGGCCGACCTGTATGGGGAAATGCCTTATTCAGAACCCCTGGGAAGTAATCCTACCCCCGTATATGATGACGGTCAGACCATTTTTAACGGATGTATGGAACGCATTGATCTGGCTCTGGAATATTTCAACATGACACAGGAAGAAGGTGCTACACCCCTGGCTGCCGGTGACAGCTGGAATCAGGGTGATGTTCAGAAATGGATCAAATTGTGCTACGGTTTGAAAGCCCGCTGGCTGAACAAACTTTCAAAAAAATCAACGCTTTATGACCCGCAGGCTGTTCTGGATGCTTTGGCAAAAGCCCCGCAATCCAACAGCGAAAGTACCATAATGAAACACAGCAACGCGGGAGATCAGGACACCAACTTCACCGTTGGCGACCCTTATCAGACAAGTGTAATATGGGACTGTGCCGCATGGGGAACCACACAACGTTATACCAAATGGTATGTTGATCTGCACAAGAACCTGAGAGGTTCCGGAGTAGTTGATCCGCGAATGAGCAAGGTGTTCCCTGCACGCATGAGCAAGATCCAGGTATCTGATGCCGGAGAAATCCTGAATCACGAATGGACCCGGGATGAAGGTGTGGATGTAATGTACGGAACCAGAAGAATATATGGAGCCCTTCTAAATGCTAGCGTAGCTTCTTCAAACGTTGCCAAAAACTACACCATTACCAATGCCACAGATAAAGCTCAGGTATTGGCATTCTTTGACCAGGAAGGATTCCCCTACACTGTGAACGGGGATGTTGTGAGCGTTACCTACCCGAAAGGCTGTTTGTACATCAACACCAATGACTACAAGCAGATTATGGACCTGAATTACGTGGATATGAGGGCCCTGGCAGTTTCACAGACCGGCGGTCGTGCGGAAAACGATATGTATTACTACCCGAGTTCGGCATTTAATACCGTTGCCGGCACCGGTTCCTTCTGGGCTCGTCCCGATTCCGATTCGGACATCCTTACCTACCATGAAATGTGTTTCATAAAGGCCGAGGCTAATATGCGTATGGGGAACTCAGCAGCCGCTTATACAGCTTATATGGACGGGATCAGAGCCAGTTTCGCACGTATGCAATCCAAATTGCAGGATTGGTCTGCAACAGGTACGGACAACCCAGACCAACAACCTATGAATCAAGCCGATATTGATGCTTACATGGCCAGTGGTGCCGTTGCACAAAATGCCGGAGAACTGACTATGGCCGACATTATGTTGCAAAAAGTCATTGCCATGGGTATCCATGTGGAAACATGGAACGACATGCGCCGCTTCAATTACGGAGCCGGAAACATTGGCAACTTCGGACAGGTTTATGTTGACTACGTCAGACCTGCTGAATTTGTTGCTACCAATAAAATTCCGGGAACCTCTCCCACACAGGAAAACTATTGGTTCCGCCGTTACAGCCAATGTTCACACGAAACCAACTACAACAAAGACAATGTGGAAGCTTCCAACCCGCTGGCCCTGACTTACGAGAACGGGCCAATATGGAGTGATCCGGTATGGTGGGATAAAGCTGAATAGTTATTCGTAGACTTTATGAACAGAGCGGTCAGAACTGGCCGCTCTTTTTTCCTTTTTATGGAGTTCCTTTATAAATACTCAAAATTTTTAACTCCCCTTTTTCTGGGAACAGGAGTTTTTCTGTTTTTTTATTTTTACGCACCCGGACTGATCTTTTTCCGGGAACAAAACTATCTTTTTCTTTACACAAAAGAATTTTTTCTGGATCATGTAACACATCCGGGTGGTGTGGCTTCTTATACAGGAGCATTCTTAACTCAGTTTTACGCATTTACCTGGGCAGGAGCATTGATACAGGCAGCGCTCATTGTACTGGTGCAACAAAGCATCAGCAGACTGATGAAACAAGCCGGAGTTAATTATCCCTATCAGATTCTTTCCCTTTTACCTGCTTTATTACTGTGGCGTTTTTCGTGTGACCAGAACTATATGACAGGATCCATAGTAGCCATACTCATATCCCTGCTTTGTGTTCTGGTGATGGTTGAAAAACGGAATAAAAAAGGGTATGTGTTGCGTACTTTCTTTCTGGCGATTGTATTGTATATGTTTGCCGGAGCATCTTTCATACTCTTCCTGGCTTTTATTATTTATTTTGAAGTCCGGAATAAGGAAAAATCCCGGAAATCGTTCAAACTGCTGATTATACTTACAGGTGGATTGCTTCTGGCAATCTGCCTGCCTCTTGCCTCTTCTTTCCTTTTTCCCTATCCCCTTCAGCAACTATACCTGGGCATTGATTTCTACAGGTATCCCAATGAAAATTTCTACTTCCAATATATAGCATGGGCGGTTATTTTATTGGCAGTGATCCCGACTGCCCGGCTTGCTGTGAAGAATAAATTACCGGGGCACCGTGTTGTTTACATTTCAATTCTGGGTTTCACCCTTTTATGCGGATTCCTGCTTCTGCGAAAGGCAGTTAATCCCGCCATGGAAGAAGCTCTGGAGTACGATCAAATGGCCTGGAATCAGCAATGGGAAACAATAATCAGGAAAGCCGGCAAAAAACAGCCTTCCACATCAATGTCTATGACTTGTCTGAATCTGGCATTGGTTAAAACAGGAAAATCAGGAGATATGTTGTTCAATTATTTCCAGAACGGAACGGAAGGGCTCATTCCCGAATTCGGTGGAGATTTTACTTCCCCGCTCACTACGGCAGAAGTCTTTTTCCACATGGGATTGATAAACGAAGCACAACATTATGTATTCGAGGCCATGGAGGCTATACCCAACCATCGGAAAAGCGCCAGGTGCCTGAAACGTCTTGCGCAGACGAACCTGATTAATGAACAATACGGTGTGGCAAAAAAATACCTGGACCTTCTGCATAAAACATTATTGTACCGCAACTGGTCACATAATGCCTCTTTGGAGAACCATCCCGAATGGAGCATATTACAAACATACCGTCTTACAGAAGAAAGAATTTTCGGTTCGACCAATATGTTAAACATCTTGAAAGATCTGACTGAAAAAAATGCGGACAATAAGACTGCTTTCCAATATCTGATGGCTTATACGCTTCTTAATAAAGAATGGGACAAAGCAACTGAATTCTATGAATTGGGAAAACATCATTACTCCCGGATGCCCTGGGCATATCAGCAGGCAATGGCTTTTGAGTGGTACCAGAAATCCGGTAACCTCAATCAAACTCAACAAGAGCTGGATCAGGAAATAATACAAGGCTTGACTGAATTTATGAAAACCATGTCACTTTCTTCAGAAAAACAGGCCCGTGCCATTTTGGAAAAACCTTTTGGACATACTTATTGGTATTACCTTTATTTCATATTTTAATCTCATGAAACGGATCTTCCCGGTATCAATAATATTGATCTCCCTGCTTCACTTTACAGGCTGTATCCCCAATACGTCAACCCAGATTCAGTCAACGGCTATTCCCGAAATTTTTCCGGATTACACGTATGTAACTGTTCCTTCTACAATTGCGCCACTGAACTTCACCCCGCAGGATACTTCCTATCAAGCAGTAATAGCAGAATTTTCAGGAACACGGGGAAATTGGTTCCGCGTTAAAGGCAGAAAAAATATTACAATACCCAAAAACAAATGGACTGAATTATTAAAGGCCAATAAAGGCGATAGTATTTCTGTCACACTGAAAATCCTGAAAGAAGACAAGTGGATACAACACACCCCTTTCCCCATATATATCAGTGAACACCCCATTGATCACGGTCTTGTATATCGCCTGATAGCCCCCGGATATGAACTTTACAGCAGGATGGGAATCTACCAGAGGGACCTTCAATCCTACAAGCAAAAAACGATCCTGGTAAACACATTGTTCCCCGAAACTTGTATGAATTGTCATTCCGTCAATCGCGGAGATCCGGATTTTTTCAACCTGCACTTGAGAGGATCAGCATCGGGAACCATTATTTTAAAAGACGGGAACCTGGATGTCTATGATACAAAAACTCCGGAAACACTTTCAAATTGCGTTTATCCATACTGGCATCCCTCGGGACGTTTCATTGCATACTCGGTAAATACTACGCGTCAAATGTTCCCGATGGATCCCGGACAAAGAATTGAAGTTTATGACACGGCTTCAGATATTGTAGTCTATGACACGGAACAAAATCATCTGATCTCATCCAAACACCTTACCACGGAACATTTTGAAACGTTTCCGGCATTTTCCCCGGATGGAAAGGATCTTTATTTCTGCGTTGCTGATAATAAAGACATGCCTCAAGATTACAAAGAGGTCCGCTATGCTTTGTGTCGCCTTTCTTTTGATTCGGAAACAGCTTCTTTCGGAACCAAAGTAGACACCTTGTTGTACGCACCCGGAATTCACAAAAGCGTGACTTTCCCCCGTCCTTCCTACGACGGAAATTTTCTGGTCTTTACCCTGGCCGATTACGGAACATTCCCAATATGGCACAAAGAAGCTGATATGGGAATAATGGACTTGAGAACCGGGGAATGGCAGCTGTTGGAGGGAATTAACAGCCCCCATGTTGACAGTTATCACAGCTGGAGCAGTAACTCACGCTGGATTGTTTTTTCCAGCCGCAGGGGAGACGGATTGTATACCCGTTTGTATTTTGCATTCATTGATGAAAACGGGAACACCGGAAAACCTTTTCTACTCCCTCAGAAAGATCCCGCAAGATATTACCCGGAAACTCTGTATTCATTCAATATACCCGAGTTTATTACCTCGCCTGTGGATTTGGATATGAGAAAAATTGCAAAAAAAGCCGCCCGCAAAACAAATATGCAATGGGGCGGTCTTAAAGATAACGGTCCTTTTTAATGTACCGTCAGGAATTTGAACAACATCAGGGCTTCATCCGGATTGGAATAATCCAATGAATGATCCTTCGCATACTGTTCAATAAGCGCTTTTTTTCCGGGGAAAAACCTTCTGAAATTTCTTTCAGTCAAAGCATATGCCTTCTTATTCCTAATCAAATATGCATTCTGATGAACGATATAAGGAGTTGATTCCCCTGCCAAAAACCGGCCTCCCGTTGATACATTAAATCCTTCGCTTCTGAGGTTCCTTTTCTCAATGGGAACGTTTGGAGATTTTTCCTCACGACCAAATGCTCCGTAACGCTTTTCAACTTCCAGTTCCAGGAATTGCTCTACTCCGAACATAACATTTCCGTCTGTATCAAGTATCTG